>JAOZJV010000826.1 GCA_029935695.1 Candidatus Krumholzibacteriia bacterium
AAAAACTCTGGCGCATCCTGGAAGCAGATGGGGGAGTGGGACTGGCCGCTCCCCAGATCGGGGTCGATGCACGGGTGGTGATCATCCGGGACCCAAAGGCTCCGGTGGCCAAAAGCCGTCATACGCTGATCAACCCGGAAGTGGTTGAAACTTTTGGTTCCGAGGGTCCTTTTGAAGAAGGTTGCCTGTCTTTTCCCGGTCTCTTTTTTGATGTGAACCGGCCCAAAGGGGTGGTGGTGAACTATCTTGATGAAAGTGGCCACAAACACCAGGTTCGTAATGACGGCATTTTTGCCCGCATCGTCCTGCACGAGGTGGATCATCTGGACGGGGTGCTGTTCAGTGATCATCTCTCATTCTTTGGCAAGCTGTGGATGGCGCCCCGGCTGCTGCTTCAATGGATGGGTTTTCTTTTCTGGAAGCTGAGGAACGGGAAATGAAAATAGTTTTCATGGGATCCCCCGATTTTGCGGTGCCTTCTCTGGAGGCCCTGGTGGAAAACCGTTTTGAGGTGAGTCTGGTTGTGACCCAACCCGACCGCAGAGCTGGCCGTGGACGGAAGATGCTGCCCACAGCGGTTAAAGCGGCTGCCCAGGCCCACGGTATTCCTGTCATCGATTTTGGCAAGGGCGATCGCAAGGCTGTCAGCGAAGCCATCATGGCGGAAAAACCGGATGCTATTGTGGTTGTTGCCTTCGGCCATATTCTGCGCGAACCCCTGCTTTCAACTCCGCCATTGGGCTGTATCAATGTGCATGCCAGCCTGCTGCCCCGCTGGAGAGGCGTTTCACCGGTGCAGTACGCCATGATGCACGGCGACAGCTGGACCGGAGTGACCATCATGAACATGGACAAGGGTGTCGATACAGGACCGGTGCTTTCCCAACGGGCAATAGCCATCGGACCCGAAGAAACGGCCGGCGATGTGCTGGAGAATCTGGCCGGCCAGGGTGCCGATCTGTTGATCCACACCTTGCGTGACCGTGCCAATGGTCGTATCGATGCCATCGCCCAAACTGACGCGAGTGCTGTCTACGCACCCAAGTTGACTAAAACCCTGTCAGCCGTGCGCTGGGATCGCGATATGGTCACGGTCCACAACCAAATTCGGGCCCTCAGCCCCTGGCCGGGAACTACGTCTTTTCTGGGTGAGAAAATTCTTAAAGTGACCGAGGCACGTCCCATGTCATTTCTGGATCCGGACCGGAAACCGGGCACCGTCATGAAAATTTGTGATGAAGGTGTTCAGGTTGCCTGTGGCGAAGGATCTCTTTTGCTGACCGGCCTGCAGGTTCCAGGCAAACGACCCCTGCCCGTGGCCGAATTCCTGCGCGGGTTCGAGATCCGCGTTGGGGATGTGTTCTGCTCATGAGCGCCGATCCTCTGCGCGAACAGGCGCTGGAAATCCTGATCGCCGTATACGATGGCGAACCTCTGGATGCTCTTTTGGAAGAAGCCATCGCTGGCCAGGATGACCGCCGCCACGGTGCTTTTCTGGCTGAGTTGGTGCGTGGCACTTTGCAGTGGCGCGGCCGCTATCAACACATCCTGCGGCAATTTGTTCGCCGCAAACCTCCCAAACAAAGCAACGAGCTGGCTCTTTTTCACCTGACCATGCACCAGATGCTGG
>JAOZJV010000827.1:0-702 GCA_029935695.1 Candidatus Krumholzibacteriia bacterium
GAAGGACTTCAACGACCCGGCGCGTGATGTTTTTCTTCCCGGCGGCAGTGTGCCTCCGGTGGGGGCAACCATCCATCAGGATGATCTTTTCAACACCATGCAGGCCATCGCCCGGAAAGGGCCCGATGCATTCTATAACGGCCCGGTGGCTGAGGCCATGGTCTCGGTGACCAGATCCAGCATGACCCTTGATGATCTGGCTGCGTACAAACCCCGTTGGCGGCCTGCAGTCCACGGCACATACCGGGGCCTTGAAGTGTACTCCATGGCACCGCCCAGCAGCGGTGGGGTTCATCTTGTGCAAATGCTCAATATTCTCGAACCGTTCAATCTGCAATCTGCCGGTTTTGGTTCATCGGCCTCGGTTCACTTGTTAACTGAAGCCATGAAATTCGCCTACGCCGACCGCAGCCGTTTTCTCGGCGATTCGGATTTTGTGGATGTCCCGGTGGCACGCCTGACAGGCCGGGCTCACGCCGACTCCCTCAGAGGGTTGATCAGCACCAGCAAAGCTTACCCCGAACGCCTGATTGTGGGCGCCGACCTGATGGACACCGAAAGTCTCGAGACCACACATTTTTCCATTGTTGATGCCGAGGGAAACGCGGTGGCCGCCACCCTGACCATCAACCTGACTTTTGGCTCCTGCCTCATGGCTCCCGGCACGGGATTTTTCATGAACAACGAGATGGATGATTTTGG
>JAOZJV010000827.1:712-1630 GCA_029935695.1 Candidatus Krumholzibacteriia bacterium
GTGGCTGCTCCCGGAACCCCCAATGCTTTTGGGCTGGTGGGGGGAGAGGCCAACAGTGTGCAACCAGGCAAGCGTCCCCTGTCCAGCATGACACCCACGATCATCATTCAGGATGGCAAGGTGCGCATGGTCACTGGTGCTCCCGGTGGATCCAAAATCATCACCACCACTTTGCAAACCATCATCAATGTGGTGGACCATCAGATGGACGCCTTACAGGCTGTCAAGGCCCCCCGGGTGCACCATCAGTGGTATCCCCGCATGTTATATTTTGAAGAGTATGGGCTCAGCCCCGATACGCGAAACAAACTTGAAGCCATGGGGCACAAGCTGCAAAGCCGCAGTCCCATGTGCAACGCGCAAATCATCGTCGTCGATCCGGAAAGCGGTCTTCGCCAGGGGGCCAGTGATCCCCGTGGCATGGGCCTGGCTTCCGGATTTTAAATACTGGAGAAATAATGCGATTCAACTTTATTGGCAGTCTTTTGCTTTCAGCTGTTTTTGTGGGGGCTCTTTCCGCCACCGCCGCCGATTTGTCCACCATATCCGAAGAGACTATTCTCTCCCGGGTCCAAGTGCTGACTTCACCGGAATATGCCGGACGTGGCAGCGGCACCCCCGAAGGTGAAGCAGCGGCCGAACTGCTGGCCCAATGGTTCCAAAGCGCCGGCCTCGCACCAGGATTTGGAGACAGCTATTTTCAGGAATTTCCTCTCTCGGGCGAGGGGTGGACCGGTGATGATCTGGAAGGAAAAACCAGCCGGAATGTGGGGGCCATTTTACCTGGCGCCGGAGCGCTGGCTTCCCAGTATGTGGTGATCGGAGCCCACCATGATCATCTGGGCCGCCTTGATCCGGCCCTGGCAGGCTCGGGCCCCGCCGCCGAATTATCCTACTACGCCGGTGCCAACGACAACC
>JAOZJV010000266.1 GCA_029935695.1 Candidatus Krumholzibacteriia bacterium
TCTGGTGGTCGGTGGCATTGTGCTGATGAATATCATGCTCGTGTCGGTGACGGAACGCACCCGTGAAGTGGGCGTGCGCAAAGCGTTGGGGGCCCCCCGGCGTTCCATTTTGTGGCAGTTCATGGTGGAGGCCGTAACCCTCTCTCTGGTGGGAGGTGTGCTGGGGATTCTCATTGGCGTGATGATTGCGTGGGGTATATCCCTGGTCTCGCCCCTGCCCTTTGCGGTGGCCGGCTGGTCCTTTGTGCTGGGGCTTGTGACGACCTTTATCATCGGCGTCGTCTTCGGGACGGTTCCCGCCTGGAAGGCCGCTGGGCTGGATCCGGTGGAGGCACTTTATCATGAATGAACGCCGCACCCATCTGCGCTGGCAGGATACTTTTGAAATGGCCCTGCGCACCATTACGGGCAACTGGATGCGCAGCCTTTTGCTCATCCTCGGGGTGAGCATCGGGGTGACGACACTGTTGGGAATTTACACCATCGTCAACGGATTGAGCCAGCGTATCCGGGATGATGTGGTGTCCAACAATCGGCCCTATATTTACGTGGCCCGGTTCAGCGGTCTCGGTGGTGAAGACCCGGAAAAACTGATGCGTCGTCCCCAAATATTACCCGACTGCGACTGGGCCCTGCGCGAAGTTGATGGTGTGGAGCTGGTGGATTACCAGGTGTCCAACGGCAGTGGCATGGTTCTTAAATACCGTGAAGAGAAAACCAACTTTGTGCAGGCTTTCGGGTCATCGGAAAACTTCCCCTATATCTTCAGCATCAAGGTGGGGGAAGGCCGGTATTTTACCGAAGGAGAAGTCAAGGCCCGGGAGCGTGTGTGCGTGCTGGGTTACGGCCCGGCCAAGGATCTCTTCCCCAAGCGCGACCCCATCGGCAAGGTCATTCGAATTTTCGGCAAACCTTACCGCATTGTAGGGACCATGCAGGAGCGCGGATCCATCATCGGTGCCATGGGCGATAACTATGTCTGCACACCGTGGACGACCTTCGAAAAAGATGGTCTGCACGAAGGGATGGAAGATCGCAACATCGCCGTGACGGTGCTGCCTGGTTACGAAACGGAGGATGTGGTTTCCAATATTACCGGTGCGTTGCGTCAGGTGCGCCGCCTGCGGCCAGGCCAGGAAAATGATTTTTCCGTTGAGACCAGTGAAGCCTTTGGTGAACTCATCGACAAAGTGACCGGGGGCATTGCCATGGTGCTGGTGGTGCTTTCATCCATCGGGTTGTTGGTGGGGGGCATTGGTGTGATGAACATCATGCTGATATCGGTGGCCGAACGGACCCGGGAAATTGGGGTGCGCATGGCCGTGGGGGCCCGGCGCAAGGAAGTCCTGGAGCAGGTGCTGATCGAGGCGGGAATTCTCACGGGCATTGGTGGAGTGGTGGGCATTGGATTGGGTTATCTGGCCTCATACGGCATGACAAAAATTTTACGCTTTCCCTTTGAAATTAATCCTGTGGTGACTGTTGGTGCTGCCTTGTTCTCTATTTCCATCGGTCTGTTTTTTGGATTATATCCGGCGAACAAGGCCGCCCGTATGGATCCGGTTGTGGCTTTGGGCCGGGAATGAGAAAAGCCCGGTCTCTGCACGAGACCGGGCTTTTCTTACGTTATTTCTACAATTCAATCATCATGTCATCATCAAGTGGAATAACCACATCAGCAGGCCGTTTGCCTCCCGAAGGAATCGCGGTCCCAAAAGTGACGGCCTGAGGGGCCGGCGCCGCTGCAACTGGTGCAGATTTCTTAAATTTGGACATGAACGTTCCGCCGCCAGAACCTGAGTCCTGACCATAATCCATGGCCGGGGTCTCTCCTTCTGAAGTGCCGGAGATGATGGCCACCAGACGCTGGACCAGGCTTTGCATTTCGCCGGCCTGGGCAGACATTTCTTCTGCGGCAGAGGCCGACTCTTCAGCTCCGGCTGCATTGCTCTGGGTGACGGAATCCAACTGAGACACCGCGGTGTTGATTTCGCCCACGCTGCGGGACTGATCCTCGGCACTGTTGGCGACTTCCTGAATCAGGTTGGACACTTCCATGATGCCCTCAACAACTTCTCCGAGAATGGTGGAAACATCACCGGTGGCGGTAACACCAAGATTGGAATTTTCCTGGGAATCGGCGATGAGTTCGGCAGTGCCTTTGGCGGCTTCGGCGCTGCGCTGGGCCAGATTCCGCACTTCTTCGGCCACAACGGCGAAGCCCTTGCCCGCGTCCCCGGCCCGGGCTGCTTCAACAGCCGCATTCAATGCCAGCAGGTTGGTTTGGAAAGCAATTTCATCAATGGTTTTGATGATTTTCGCAGTTTCATCGGACGAAATCTTGATCTTTTCCATGGCCTCGTTCAACTGACCCATGGCCGATTGCCCACGCTCAGCCTGAACCTTGGCTTCCTGGGATTTGCTGTTGGCCTGTTGGGTGTTCGTGGCACTGGTTTTGGTGCCTGCCGCCATGATCTCAAGGGAGGCCGATGTTTCTTCCAGACTGGATGCCTGTTCACTGGCTCCTTCTGCCAACTGCTGGCTGGCCGAGGAAACCTGGCCTGAGGCACTGGCGACCTGGTCGGCACCAGCCTGCATGCCGGAAATCACACTGTTGATGGGGCCGGTGATGGAGCGAGCCATCATAATAGCCACACCGATGATGGCCAGGATACCCACCAGGGCGATGACCAACATTATTTTCATCAGGGCGTTAGCGGCGGTAAAGGCTTCCGATTTGTCGATCTCGGCCACCAGGGCCCAGGTCAGATCGCCGACCTTAACCGGAGAGTAGGAAGCCAGAACGATGTTGTCCTTGCCGGAAATCACATGGGTGTAATCGGGGCCAATGAGACTGCCTTTTTGGCCGGCAAGGGCCGCGTCGATCTGTTCGCTTTTGGCCAGATTGTTTTTTCCGAAGGATCCGGCCACGGAGAAATTTTCAGGATCCAGGAAAGAGTCTGAGCGCATTTTATTGTCGGAACCCACCAGGTAGGTTTCGCCACTTTTGCCAAGGCCTTCACGCTGCTGCATGATGCCGTTGATAGCCTCGAGAGAAAGTTGCAGGCCGATGACCAATTCCACTTCACCATTGTGGGTGAAGGGTTGGGCAATAAAGGCAGATGGAGCACCGTTGCTGGGGGCATAAGGTGCGAAGTCTGCAATACCGAAAGATTTTGTCTGAATAACATTACGAGCCAGCTCACCAAGATTGGAACTGGCATATTTACCGTCCACAAAGTTGGTCTGGTAATCGGCTTCCTGGGTGACGGTGTAGAAGGCATAACCATCAGGGTTCATCAGGAACAAATCGTAATACCCGTACATTTCAATGTATTTCGCAAAGTAATATTCACCATTTTCATCTTTGGGGCAAAGAGCTTCGGCCACATCCATTTCAGCCAGCAGGGCCCACTTGCGGTCGCCGACAGTGACAGGAGTCCAGGCAGACAGAACCGGGTTCCCATTGTAGTCTTGGATAACTTTGGTTTTGGTGGAACCTTGGAGACAGGCCTGAACCGCTTCGGTGTCGGCTTTGCCTTTGGTGGGGTTCTTGAAAGACCCGATGATGGAATGGTTTACTGGATCAAGGAAAGAATCCGACCTCATGAGCAGATCCTGACCCACCAGGTAGGTCTCTCCGGTTTCGCCCAGCCCTGTGCGGTCACCCAGGATTTCATTGATGGAATCAGCGGGGATCTGCAAAGCAACCACGCCAATCACAGATCCATCATTGAGGATGGGAGCCGCTACAAATTGCGCGGGAGCACCGGCACTTGGGGCGTACGGGGCCATGTCTGAAAGGTAAACTTTGCCATTTTTAGCGGCAGCCCAAGCATCTTTCAGGGTGCCCAGTTGGGCGGTGCTGGTCTGCTTTCCAAAATCACCTTCCTTGTATACGGTGAAGATGATATCACCCTTGTCTGCATCCATCAGGAACAGATCGTAATACCCATATTCTTCCATGTAGTTCCTGAAACTCTCAAAATACATATCGTGCACAATCTCATAACCAAAAGGGGATTCGAATTGAAAATTCCCGCTACCCGAATAGGACCCGGCACTGGAGCCACCGCCTTCGGTAAAAGCCCTGGAAAGCTCATTGTAAGCTTCCCGGGTGTGGGGATTGGCGGCCAGAACTTTGGCATCGCCCAACCTCTCGGAAAAGAATCGCTCAATCTGGTGAGCTTTGAGATCTCTGGAAACTTCCAGTTTATCCACGGCATCCCGGCGCATGGTGCCAACGGTTTCGACCAGCACACCCATATCCCCTTCACGTTCCCCGAAGAAACTTTCAATCTGCGCCGTTTTGATGGCATTGATCGAATCTAACTGGTTGAATGCCAATTGTTTCAGGCCGGCCTGGGATTTAATCAGTGAAACGGTGCCCATCGTGGCAAAGGGAATCACTCCCACTGCGAGGAAAACCACCAGTAATTTTGTGCTCAGTTTCATCGGAGAACCATCCTTGGGTGTCGAAGGCAATTGTCTAATTTTCGTGATCAGGGCTTTGGGGATTATCCTTGTACTTCACTGTTTTCGGCGCCTAAGGGAATTCCTTAATGAGGAGATCCCCTCGTTTACCTAGGAGAAACCCTAGGTTCAATTTTTCATTACCCAAAAATGGTGATGGTGTTATGATCATTGATCTTGAATATCAACAACTTGGAGCGGTGTTATGGATAAACTCTTCAAAGGCATTCTCGATTTCCAATCAGATGATTTCGAGGCGCATCGGGATCTTTTCAGCGAACTGGGTCGAGGGCAAAGCCCTCACACCCTTTTTATTGGCTGCAGTGACTCACGGGTGGTGCCCACTCTGATCACCCAAACCAATCCGGGTGAACTTTTCATTGTGCGCAACATCGCCAACATTGTGCCGCCTTATAATTTGCATGAACAGTTCGTGGGCACAGCCTCATTGATTGAATACGCGGTGCTGAGTCTTGATGTGGACACAATTGTCGTCTGCGGACACAGTAATTGCGGTGGGTGTTATGCCTTGAATCAACCCCCTGAAACCTTGGATCACATGCCCAATTTGCGCATGTGGCTGGATATCATCAGTGAGGTACCCGGCAGGGTGAACCGTCTAATGACCGGGGACAGCCAGGCCGAGCGGGAGTGGATCACCGAAGAGGTGAATATTCTCGTGCAGATGAAAAACCTGCTGACCTATCCTTTTGTCAAAGAACGGGTGGATGCGGGGTCATTGAAGATTCTGGGCTGGTATTACATCATCGAAACCGGCGAGGTGTTCAACTTCAACGATGAGGCGGGGCATTTTGAATTGGTAGAATAAGTTGTGTTTTTAGCAGTTTGTTTTCAAAATAAAAAGCATTGATTTTGATAATCGATTCCACGGTTTAGCTTAAAAGTCGACTATATTGGTATTGATAATGCAGACATTTTTATCCACAAATCACCGGAAATGTGTCATAATAAGAAGTTGGGTTAGTTGATTTGCCACTTTCTCGGGGCAGAGATAAGAGTCATTGCCATCTTCCCACAACAGTCGAATATCTATTTTTGCTCAATCCCTCAGGGGGGAATCATGTCCAAAACTCGTCTGCGCGTATCATCCGGTACCTTTGGG
>JAOZJV010000828.1 GCA_029935695.1 Candidatus Krumholzibacteriia bacterium
CCCCGACCGCTCTTTTATTCGTGACCAGCTGGCAGCTTTCACTTTGCTGGCCAACATCATCGCCGTGGCATTCACCCACGCCCGGTATCATGAAATGGAACAGGAAAAACTACGCCAGGATGCCCAAATGGCCACTGCCAGTGAAATCCTGGATCACATCCTCCAGCCCCTGCTGCCACCCCTTGAGGGTTACGACATTCTGGCCAGCCTGGAACCATGCTTTGAGGTGGGCGGCGACCTGTATGATGCACAACAAATGGATGATGGTCGCTACGTTTTTCTCATTGGCGATGTGGTGGGCAAAGGACTGGGAGCCGCTCTTCTGGTCAGCCATATTCTCTCATGGACCCGCTTCATGATCGCCGAAGAATGGGACCCGGCTGCTCTTGTCACCCGACTCAATCAACAAATCTTCTGCTGCACCGATTATGTGCGCTTTGCCACATTTTTTATTGCCTACCTCACTCCTGCCACCGGAGAGATCACCTACGTCAACGCCGGGCACAACTTCCCCATCATGGTGCGTAAAGACGGGTCCACCGAAGAGTGCGACCCCACGGGTCTGCCTGTGGGAATGATGGAAAACTCCACCTACAAAACCGGAGAAATCACCCTGGAACCAGGAGACCTGCTGACCCTCTTCAGTGACGGCATTCCAGAAACTCTGCGGGTGGATGATAAAGAATATGGAGATGACAATTTCCAGGCTCTTCTGGTCAGGGAACGCCACGGAAGCCTGAAGGAGCTCTTTGAAATTCTTCAGGAAGAATTAAAAGAGTTTCGAGGGGAGGCAGAAGTTGGAGATGATGTCACCCTGCTGACTTTACGGCGGCTGGAAAAATAAGTGCCCCGTGGTCCCTGATCAACGGACCAAATTCAAAGCACTTTGAAGATGACTTCCTGCCGGCACAATTCCAGCACCACGGCCTTGCTGTCCCCATCGGAAACTCCGGCCTTGGTCAGCAACCGCAGCAGAGACTTCCCTTTAACCTGGCCGGGTTTATCCTTTAAATACATCAAAACGGCCGAGAATGGTCCATTGGGTACAGGAACCGAATCTCGCAGGCGAAGTTTGAAGGACAATGTTTCCGTGCGCAAACCTGCGGGAGTGTGGCGAATTTCTGTACCGATGACCACCTCTGGCTGCACTCTGAAACGGCAGTTTTCCACTTCTTCAGGCAATGGTAAAACGCTTGGTTCAGCCTCGGACCTGGCGATGATCATTTCAAAACCAGGCCGGTGGCATAGCAACTCTATAAACCGGAATTGATCGGGCAATGGCATCGCCGATACGCGTTGCTTCAACTCGCCGTCCGGAAGCAGCCGATCAATGGACCAATCATACGGTTCGACCCAGCGAATGAAGCGCAGTTTTGCAGCCTCCAACAGATCCCACATCATGGGAATGTCGTAGGTGGTTTCATTGACGTTCAGCACTCGGTCCACAAACTCCACATCATCGACTTCGAAAGTATTTTCAAACGGTGTGCCACCCAGAGTGTGGTGACGGGCCAGTGCGGCGGCGGCTCGTGCAGCAGGAATTCGCCGGGCCAGGGGCGTCTCATCATCAAAGAGAAGAGAGATGGCACTGGCCACATCCAGCAACGGTTGCCGTCCATACAGAGCA
>JAOZJV010000267.1 GCA_029935695.1 Candidatus Krumholzibacteriia bacterium
GGCTGAATGTGATTCTTTCCAGGCATCCCGGGAAGGTTCCCTGATGCTCAGTGCGATCCACGGTGCGGCGCCGGCGGTGCGCCCCGGCACGCAGAAACGTCCCACGGTCGAGTCATGGCTCACGCAATATCCTGCCGCATCTCAGCGGGAAGACTTGCGCGAAGCCAGTTACCACGGGCTGTCCCGCCATTTGATTGTGAATTTGGATCGGCTGGAAATTTTGAAGGTTCTGCCGGCCACCAATGAGCGGCGGGTTTTGTCGGAAAAAGAGCGAGTGGTTTTTGAGTTTTTTGGTCCCGAAAAAGAAGTTCGCACCCTGGAATTTGGTTTTCTGGACGAGGAATATGTGTCTGCAGATTTAGTGACGCCACCCGACGGCATGCCTCCAGTGGGCATGTGGCAACCGGAAACGGGGCAATTGATTCAGGTGCCGGGGCATGTGGTGGTGACTTTGCGCAGTCATTACATGGCGCTCAAAAAATAATAACTAATCCAGCCTGATCACCGCAGGAAGCAGAGCCGAAGAAACCACGGGACCGTTCCACTCATCCAGGTTGGCCATCAGCAGCGGCGGCACTTCCACAGGCTGCCCGTTCAATTCCAACCCTTCCAAAACCGAGAGATAAACCCTGGCCTGGCCCTGGAAGTTGTCCATCAGGGCGGCATCCACGGGAGCTGCGGCGGGCAGTTTCAGGCTGCGCGGGTTGACGAATTTTCCGTTGCGCTTGACCCGGTAATCCAGATGGGGGCCGGTGGCGTAACCGGTGGCTCCCACATACCCGATGATTTGCCCCTGATCCACCTTTGAACCCTTGCGAATGCCCTTGGCATAGCGGGACAGGTGCAGGTAGTAGGTTTCGTATTCCGCGTTGGTGTGGCGAATCTGAATATAACGGCCGTTACCCTTTTTGCTGGTGCAGGCCAGAACCACGCCATCGCCACCGGCGCGCACGGGCGTGCCCAGGGGAGCAGCGTAGTCCACGCCCAGATGGGGCATCCATCTTTTAAGCACGGGATGGAAACGGCGGTAGCTGAACTTGCTGCTGACCCGGCTGTACTCCAGGGGAGCACGCATCAGCTGCTTTTGCAGATTCAATCCTTCAGCATTGTAATAATGGGTGCGTCCGTCGGAAGTGGTGAACTGGAAGGCCTGGCGCGATATGCCGCGGTTGATGATTTCCACACCCAGGATGCTTCCTGTGCGGATGACTTCGCCGTCCTTGTGAATCTCCTGGTAAAGGATGCGGAAGGTGTCGCCCTTGCGCAGATCGCGGTTGAAATCCAGATCCCAACCCAGGATGTCGTTCATTTTGGGGGCCAGGGCCAAAGGAGCATCCAGCTTTTGCAAACTGGCGTAGAGGCTGTTTTCGATGGTGCCGCAAATGGCTTTCAGGTGGCGCTGCACGGGGTAGGTTCCGTCCACACGCTTGTATGTGTCTCCGTCACGCACAAAGGTGACGTAGCTCTCCTCGTCCAGATCAAAGCCCAGGGCCTCAAGACCGCCATCTTCATTGACTTCGATGCGGAAAACTTCACCAGCGCGCACACTGCGCAGGTTCCGGAAAGATTTGCAGGCCTTCACCAGAGTCATGATGTCTTCATGCCCGACTTTCCGGGCGGCCAGGGCTTCGTAAAAGGTTTGCCCACGGTCGATTGTCATATTCTGGGGGCCGGAGCCCGGGTGGTTCAGGGGGCCCAGCTGATCGGTGGGTGCCAGGTTGCAGGAGAGGGATTTCAGAAAAGAACTCTGCAGGTCCAGGGAGCCCGATTCAATGACACTGCTCAAAGTGAGTTCAGCAGGGCCACCCATGCCGTTTTGGGGCACAGGCTGATCTGATCCGGGATTGTTCACACCAACACCCCAAACCAGAAGCACTGCTCCGGTCAGGGCCATGGCCACAATGCCACCATTCTTGATCAGCTTTTTTAAGGTCAGCGGGTTCAGTTTCGGTCCTCCTGCAGCAGGGTCAGCCTTGGTTCGTTTCTGTTAACGTGCTAAGATAAGGGCAAACACCTGCAAAATGCACGCTGGATTTTCCCTCTCGGGCCATTTTAACCGGTCCAGTGGGGTAAAACTGGGTTTAACCGCCGATTTGGAGGCTTCCGTGTTTCTATCCACTTATCCCAAGATGACAAGCAACTGTTGTGCCGCACTGTGCCTTGGAGCGTTGATTGCTTTCTCCATGCTCCCGGTAGGGGCCCAGGCGGGTCCGATTCACCTGACCGATTATGCCGGCGGCCTGGCAAATCAAGAGTTTGGTGGGTCTGTCTGTGGTCTGGGGGATGTCAACGGCAACGGGATGAACGACATTCTCATCGGGGCACCCGGCGAGTCCAACACCGGAGCGGCTTTTCTGTGGTTTGGCAGTCCCAATGTGACCCACTCTCCGGCTGAAAGCTGGTATGGCGTGGCCGACGAAAAATTCGGATTCTCCGTGGCCGCCATCGGTGATGTGAATGATGATGGTGACCCTGATTTTGCCATTGGAGCCCCTTTGAGTAACGCCCAGGCTGCCACCAGCGGCCGGGTTTGCATTTTTTACGGAGGTTCATCCCTGTCCAGCACCCCGGATCTGATCATTTATGGCCAGAACAGTGGTGATCAGTTTGGTTTTTCCATTTCCGCGGCCGGAGATTTTGATGGCGATGGCAAAGACGATTTCATTGTCGGAGCACCCTATTCCAACGCCAGCGCTCTGAACGCCGGTGCAGCTTACGTTATATATGGCGCCAACGGTGACCCCAGCACGGACCTGGCCGATGCCACTGTCCTGTTGGGAGAAATTGCCGAGGATCACTTTGGCTGGTCGGTGTGCGATGCGGGAAATTTCCTGGGTGGCAATGAAAAGAGCGTGGCTGTGGGAGCGCCTCTGAGCAACACCCATGGCGGCACTGACGCGGGGGCCGTGTATGTTTTTGAGGGAGCAGTGTCTCCATCCAACCCCGATGCCACCAGTGACCACATTCTCAGTGTGGGCGGCACCGCGCCGGACAGTCGGTATGGCTGGGCCGTGCGCAATGCCGGGCGGTGGGACAGCGACAGCTACGATGACCTTGCCGTGGGGGCGCCTACCCATAATTCCCCCGGGACCGATGCAGGCAGGATTGAAATCACCTTTGGTGATCCCAGTCCGGCAACCACCGGAGACCGCTATGTCACAGGTGGCAGTTCTGGAGACCAATTGGGCTACAGCCTGGACAACATGGGCGACTTCACCGGCAACGGTGATGATGATCTGATCATCGGCGCACCCTTCCTGGTGGATGACGGCACTGACGCCGGCCGCGCCTATTACTATGAAGGCGGCACCAGTGGATCGGGTTCCGTCTCAGTGCTGGACGTCATCGCCGTTCAGCCTTTGGTGCCCGGTAACAATGCCAACAACAAGTTTGGTTTCGCCGTAGCCGGTTTGGGTGATTTTGACGGGGACGGAAGCCCCGATTATGCGGTGGCGGCTCCGGGAGGCCAGATTGCCACCGAGACCCCCGCAGGATATTGCCTGCTGGAAGCATCCGACGGGCAAACGGTGGCTGCTTTTGGTTACCTGGCCGAGTCCCAATGGACGGCAGACGGTCACGTGAATTTGCTGCTGTCCTTACCCCTTGCTCCCCAGGAAATTTTGAGCCTGGAAATTATCCGCCTGCCGGCAACCACCATCCACACCGGTTCCGCTGACGGGCTGGTCCTTGCCGGGAATTACTCTGACGCCATGGTCCGCTACCAGCTGCTGGATGAAGGACCCTTTGAAAGTGGCGACTCCGCTTCGCAGGTTTCCTACCAGGCCACCATCCATCTGGTGGACGGCGGCATCATCCATCTGTCTGATCCCGATCAATGGCAAGCGTTGCAACTGAGCCAGCGCCCTGGTGTGTCTCTGCTGATGGCCCGGCCAGCCTGGCCCAACCCGGCCAACCCGCGCACGGCCCTGGAATTTTCCGTGGCCCGGGGAGAATATTATCATCTGACGATCAGGGATTTGCGCGGCTGTCTGGTGCGGCGTCTGGAAAAAGGTGAGGGCACCGGCACCTGGACCACCGCCACCTGGGATGGCCTCAATGATGGCGGCCAGGCCTTGCCTTCGGGGCTATATTTCTTCGACCTGCGTTCTGATGACAGCCTGCAGGTCCGGAAAGTGATGCTGGCCCGATGACATCCCATTTGCCGGGCGTGGAACTGCACACCCATCTGGAGGGCTCGGTCACTCCTGAACGGTTGATTGCTCTGGCCGAAAAACACGGTCAACCCGCTTTGCCGGGAAGTTGTTTGAACGACGATGGCACAGCCTACGTATTTGATGGGTTCATGGAATTTCTGGAGTTGTTCCACAGGGTCACTCTGCTGGTGAAAACCCCTGCCGACTTCCACGCGGTGGCCCTGGATCTGGGACAAACTCTGCGCGACGATGGAGTGGGTTATGCGGAAGTCAGCTTGTCTTATGGCGTGATGCTGAAGCGCGGACTCGATCCCCAGGCCATCCAGCAAGTCCTGCAGGAGGCCGCCCACCAGGTGTTTGAAACCCATGGCGTGACTTTGCGTTGGCTGCCCGATGCTGTGCGCCAATGGGGCTTGGATCATGCCTGGCGGGCTTTTGAAGAAGCGGCCCGGGCCGGTCGGCAGATGGGTGTGGTTGGTTTTGGGCTTGGCGGGGATGAAGCCAATGGTCCCGCCAGAGATTTTGCTCCGCTGTTTGCCGATGTTCGGGCTGAAGGCCTGGGTGTCAGCATCCATGCCGGAGAAGTGCCGGCCATGGGCGCCGCCGCTGCCGGCGATTCCATTCGGCAGGCCGTGGAAGATTGCGGAGCCCAGCGCATTGGCCATGGTATCGCCGCTGCTGCGGATCCACTGATCATGGCCCTGCTGAAAGCCCGGAATGTTTTTGTTGAGCTTTGTCCGGGATCCAATGTCTGCACCGGGGCTCTTGACCAGTTGTCCGACCATCCCCTGCAGGAGTTTCTGGCAGCCGGAATTCCCTGTGGACTGAATCCGGATGATCGCAGCCTCTTTGGTCTCAGTATGCAGGAAGAGTTGCGCCAGGCCCGGGAGCATTTGGAATTGACGAATGAACAGGCGGAAATGATGAACAATTGGGGACGGCAGGCAGTTTTTGATGCGGCATCACGGGGATGAAACGGTGGCGGTTATCCGCCTGGGCCCTTATCAATTACAGTGAACTTTTTACCTATGCATAAGGAGGGAACACCATGTTGAAAAAACCCGGTTTTTACAGTGAAGAAACCCTGGACAGTGAACGACATGCCTGGATTTATCAACTGAAGGGCAAATTTGTCGGCAACCAGGATTGTTATGATTTTCTGGAGAAGGCACGGGATAACATCAATGAAAAGACACCTCATGTGGTGCTGCTGATGTCTGGTATCACACTCATCAACAGCACGGGTATTGGGATGATTGCGGCGCTGTTCACCTCCGCTGGTGGTCCAAAGGGAAAGCTGTTTCTGGTGGCACCATCAGAAGGCGCCAAACGGCAATTAGTGGTCACTCATTTATGGGAATATTTGAAAGTGGTTGATGACCTGGGCGATTTGCCCGCACAACTAGAAGGGTAGGCTGCACTTGTTGCGT
>JAOZJV010000268.1:0-5143 GCA_029935695.1 Candidatus Krumholzibacteriia bacterium
TTGAAGAGATCGGTCCTCGTTATGCCGACCGTGCCGGTGGATACACACGCATCATGCGTCTGGGTCCCCGCAAGGGCGACAACGCGGAACTGGCCATTCTTGAGCTGGTGGATAACACCGTCCGACCCAAGAGCCTGGACAGCAAAAAGCGCAGCAACGCCCGGCGCATCCTCAAAGCTGAGGAAAAAGCCGAAGCAGTAGCAGCGCTGACCGAAGTTGCTGAAGAAGTGACTGAAGAAGAAGTGACCGAAGAAGCAGCCGAAACTCCTGAAGTTGAAGCAGCTGCCGATACGGACGAGGAGAAGAAGGAGGACTAATTCGCCCTCCTCTTTGACCGCCCGGCGCCTCCGGGGTGAAATGGTTATTAACCGTCCCACCTGACCGAAACCGCCAGTGGTACTCGTCCAGAAATTGCGTCTCCCAAGACATCCGGTCCGCCGGAAAATCATGGGAGGCGTTTTTTCATTTAACCCCCAGATGCAGCAATGCAAACATTGGTTGCCCCCTTGCCGGAAATCTCCTAAATTGAGCGCACCTTAGAAGCTTCCCAAGGGCCGCTCCTGTAGCCAGGCCTTTCGTCTGATACCCAATTTCCATGGAGGATCACCATGGCTGCCAGAACTTTGCTCACCGCCGGCATCACCGGTGTCGGCATGAGTTTTCCCGAAAAACGCCTGACCAACGCCGATCTTGAAAAGATGGTGGACACCAACGACGAATGGATCGTCGAACGCACGGGCATCAGTGAGCGTCGCATTGCCGAAAAAGGCGTAGGCTCTTCTTTCCATGGCGCAAAGGCTGCAGAAGCCGCTATGGAACACGCCCGCATCAAACCCGATGACGTGGATCTCATCATTGTGGCCACCGTGACTCCCGACATGGCCTTCCCGGCCACTGCCTGCCTCATCCAGGAGATGATTGGCGCCAGCAATGCCTGGGGCTATGATCTGGAAGGCGCGTGCAGTGGCTTCCTCTTTGCCTTGCAGGCCGCTCGGGCCCAGGTCATGGCTGGCCTGGCCAACCGGGTGCTGGTCGTCGGCAGCGAAGTGATGTCATCCATCCTGGATTGGACCGACCGCAACACCTGCATTCTCTTCGGTGATGGTGCCGGCGCAGTGGTGGTCGAGGCTGTGCCTGAGTCCCGGGTGGGAATTATCGACGCCATCAACCGCATTGATGGCATGGGTGCGAAATATCTGAACATGAAGGCTGGTGGCAGCGTGATGCCTGCCAGCGTGGAAACCGTGGAGCAGAAGCTGCACACGGTGTACCAGGCCGGGCGCGATGTTTATAAGTTTGCCGTCAAAGGCATGGCCAACGTCACCAAGGAAATTGTGGATAAACACAACTTCACGGCCCGGGATGTGGATCTCTTTGTGCCTCACCAGGCCAACATTCGCATCATCGAAGCGGCCCAGCGCCGGGTGGGTCTGGAAGACAGCCAGGTGGTTATCACCATCGACAAGTTTGGTAATACAACAGCCGGCAGCATTCCTTCCGCTTTGGCGGTAGCCCACCAGGACGGTCGTCTGAAAGAAGGTTCCCTGGTTGTGCTGTGCGCCTTTGGAGCCGGCTTCACCTGGGGTTCCTGCATTATGCGCTGGACAGCACCCTAAACCGTTGCTTTATATATGCCATGATTAAAGTTGAAAATCTGACAAGACGTTTCGGCAAGACCCTGGCCCTGAGCGACCTGAGTTTTCAGGTGGCTCAGGGCAGTATTGTTGGATTCCTGGGGCCCAACGGGGCGGGCAAATCCACCACTATGAAAATTCTGACGGGTTCTGTGGCGCCCACCTCGGGCACAGCCTCGGTTTCCGGATTCGATGTGATGGATGATCCGCTGGCGGTGCGCCGGCTGGTGGGCTTCATGCCTGAAAACGTAGCTCTGTATGCCGATGATACGGTTTTGGCGTTCCTGCGCTTTGTGGCCGACCTTAAAAATGTCCCCACCGACCAGTTGGACCAACATCTCGACACCATCATCAAACAATGCGGCCTGCAGGATGTGCGCCATAAACTTGTGGGCAATCTGAGTCATGGTTTCACGAAACGGGTGGGCCTGGCCCAGGCTTTGGTGGGAGACCCACCGGTGTTAATCCTGGATGAACCAACCAGTGGTCTGGATCCTCACCAGATTGTGGAAATCAGGGAGCTGATCAAATCTTTCCGTGGCCACCGCACCGTTTTAATCAGCAGTCACATTCTGTCGGAAATCAGCGCAACCTGTGACCGGGTGCTCATCCTCAAAGAAGGCGTTCTGGTGGGTGAGAACACTCCGGACAACCTCATGGAAAGCGTTGATGCTTCCGGTGATGAAACTCAGGACGGCAATGTCGTCCAGCGTGTGGTGCTGAGTTGGGATGGAGACCGTGAAGCCGTCACCGATGCCCTGCGGAAAGTGGCCGGCGTGGAGGATCTCATCATCACCGATGACGGGGTCGAAGTCTTGATCGGCGGCAATCCCATTGAAGTGCGGCCCAAGTTGGTGGAATCGGTGATCAAGGCCGGTGGCCGCCTGCAGAATATTCAGGACATAGGGCCCAGCCTGGAAGATATGTTTTTGCGCCTGACAGGTGTGGACGTGCCTGAAGACGAAGCCGATGATGAGCCGGGAGAAACTTCATGAGGCAACTGAATGCCATTGTGCGCCGGGAAGTGGGCGCTTTCTTTCACAGCAGCATGGCGCCGGTTCTGCTGGGCGGTTTTCTGGTGCTGGTGGGGCTTCTGTTCACCAAGCTGATGATCAGTTACAGCGACTTGAGCACCGGGGCTATGGAAAGCGCCCGCAGTGGAAATTACGTGAACCTGGCCGAAGGAATTTTCCGGCCCCTGGTGTCGACCATGCTCATGCTGGTGGTCCTGCTGATGCCATCGCTGACCATGCGCCTGTTTTCTCCTGAATACCGATCCGGCCGTTACAACCTTTTGGCCAGCTGGCCGGTGCCCGATTATGTGTGGGTGGTGGGCAAGTGGTTCTCTGCACTGCTCTGCGCTTCGGTGATGTTGCTGGGGACCATGGTTTTCTTTGCCTCGGTGTGGTTCTTTGGACAACCGGAACCGGGTCCTTTGGTCACCGTCTTCACCGGTTTGATTCTCCTGGCTTCCTGTCTGGTGGCCTGGGGTACTCTGGCCTCGGTGGCTTTCACCCATCAGATCCTGGCTTACTTTGTTTCCCTGGTTTTTTTCATGCTGCTGTTCATGGTGCAATTGCTGGAACGCATTCTACCGGGGATTGTAGGCCAGCTGGCTGCTGAATTTTCCCTGATGATTCATTTTGAACGATTCAGCCGGGGCCTGCTCGACTCCAGGGATATTGCCTTCTTCGTGCTGATGACCGTAGTGCCTCTGACAGCCGCCACCGCTCTTCTGGCCAGCCGGCGTCTGCCTGCTCGTCGCCGCACCGGACAATGGCTGCCACCCATGCTGACGCTGGTGCTTGCCGTGGTGCTTTACAGCGTAGTTCAGTTTGTTCCCGCTACCTGGGACTTGACTGGCAACAAACGGTACAGCCTGGCTCCCCAGACGGTGAAAATCCTGAAAAATCTGCCGGATGACCTGGAAGCCATTGAAGAGGCCGACAAGGTCATGGTTTATGCTTTCTACCAAAGGCATGATCCGGCCTACGACCTGACCGAAGTCCTGCTCAAAAGTTGCCGCCAGCAAACGCGCTCTTTCCAGTACGAAATGCTCGATCCGGAAACCGAACTGGAACTGGTGCGCCAATACGGCGTGATGGTTTCACGCACCATCGTTGTAGAGGTGGGCCAGCGTGCCGCGGCCATCCTGCAACCGGAAGAAAGTGGTTTGATCAACGCTGTCTACCGGCTGGTCAAAGGCAAACGCCCGGTCATCGGTTACCTGTTGGGCCACGGTGAACACCGGTTGGACTCAGGCGAGATGGCAGGCTATTCCGCCATGCACAGTGTGCTGTTGGATCAGGGTTATGACATTCGGCCTTTGATGCTGAGCGAAACCGGAGGCATTCCTGCGGCTTGCGACGTGGTGATTGTGGCGGGCCCGCGCACCGAGCCCTCCCCTTTGGAGAGAGCCGCCCTGGATAATCACCTGGCCCGGGGGAAAGCCCTGCTGACCCTTTTTGATCCACCGACGCCCGAGGGATGGGTGCAATGGTTGGACCAATACCGCGTGCATTTGAGTGGAGACGTGATCATCACCTCCACCGGCGAGGGCACCGTCAGCCGCATGGTGCAAGTGACCGAAGGGTATGGAAACCATGAAATTTCCAGCCCGCTGCAGGGCGTACCCACTCTGTTTCCGTTCGCCCAGCCTTTGCAGATTGTTGATGACGAAAACACCGGCATCAAAGGTGCCTTGCTGCTGGTCAGCAACGAGGTGAGCTGGGCCGAAAAAGACCCGGGTACCCGGTTCAGCGGGAGACCCGGCTTTGACCAGGGTGTGGATGCTCCCGGTCCTCTGCCTCTGGCTTTGGTGCTGGAGACTCCAGCGGTTTCGGAAGAATCCAAACCGGGCCGCATGGTGGTGGTGGGCAATTCGGAATTCATGAACAACAGCATGCTCAACCGCGACGGCAACCGGGATCTGATGCTGAATATTCTGGGCTGGCTGGCCCGGGAAGAAGGCCTCATTGAATTGCGCGGTCGCGACCCTCTCAGTCAACCGGTTATTCTGACGACCAACCAGAAGAATCTGGTCCAGTGGGGCGCCGTTGTGCTGTGGCCATTGTTCGTGGTGAGTTTATCAGTGGGCGTGATGGTGCGGCACCGTCGCCGGACTGAGGAGAAATCTTGAACCGGTTTTATTCAATGGATCGCAGCGGAAAAATTCCGCGTTCGACTTTGCTGCTGGCTCTTGTGCTGTTGGTTTCTGCGGTGGGCCTTTTCTGGGTGAGCCGGACCCCGTCTTCCCGGAATGAAATCCTCGGTGGGCCTTTGCTGGATCTGGAAAATACGACCATCGATGGTTTTCTGCTGACCCGTGGTGGCGGTCAATACAGATTCGACAGGAATGCCCAGGGTTACTGGACCCTGCGCGGCGGTCTCGATGATTTCCTGGACCAGAAAGCGGTCCTTTCTTTCCTGAATGATCTGAAAGTATCTGAAGGCGGGCGTCTGCTGGCCGGCACCGAGATTGAAGACCGGCGGTACGAATTCAACGGGCC
>JAOZJV010000268.1:5153-5568 GCA_029935695.1 Candidatus Krumholzibacteriia bacterium
AGTGTTCACCGCCGATGGTCGCCAGCAAAAACTGGCCATAGGAACGGTCAATCCTGTGACGGGCCGATTTTATGCATCCAGCCCCCGGCGCCCCGGTTGTTTTCCCGTGACGGAAATCGTGCGCCACCGTTTGGCTGCCCTGCCATCGTCATTGCAGCTGCCTTATCTGCTGCCCCATTTTGATCGCAACGTCATTCAGCGTTTGGAAATCTGGTACAGTGGAGAGTTGCACATTCTGCAGAGGTTTGAAGACCGCTGGTGGCTGCGTATGCCCCCTGGTGGTCTGGCGGCCATGGGCCCCGAGGCTCAAGCCTACAACCAGATTTATGCAGACCGTATGGAAGCTCGTGATGGCCACACCTGGTTGCTCGCCAGTGAGAATGTGCCTTACCAGATCATCTACGAATGCAGTGAT
>JAOZJV010000829.1 GCA_029935695.1 Candidatus Krumholzibacteriia bacterium
CAGCGTTTGAAGCAACTTGAAGGACGCGATCCCCGGGCTCTGGGGCGCCTCATATCCGTAGCCGAAAACCATCCCGATGCAGGGGACGAACTCATGGACGCGGTAAAGGCTGCCGGGGCCAAAATTGTCGCCGACAAAACCATCCCCGTGCTGGGTATCACCGGCACCGGTGGCGCTGGCAAAAGCTCTCTGGTGGACGAACTGGTGCGCCGATTCCTGGATGATTTCACTGACAAGACCATCGCCATTGTTTCGGTCGATCCGTCAAGGCGTCGCAGTGGCGGAGCGTTGCTGGGCGACCGCATCCGCATGAACGCCATCGACGATCCCCGGGTCTACATGCGATCCCTGGCCACCCGCCAGTCGAACCTGGCTCTCTCCAGGTATGTGCGGCAGAGCATCGACATCTGCAAAGCTGCGGGTTTTGATCTGGTGATCGTAGAGACAAGCGGCATCGGCCAGAGTGACACTGAAATTACGGAACATTCCGACGTGTCTCTGTACGTGATGACTGCCGAATACGGCGCGGCCACCCAGCTCGAGAAAATCGACATGCTGGACTTTGCCGATCTCATTGCCATCAACAAATTTGACCATCGGGGCAGCCTCGATGCATTGCGCGATGTGCGCAAACAGTATCGCCGCAACCACAACATTTTCGAAGGTGGGGACGAAGGTTTGCCTGTGCATGGCACCATCGCTTCGCAGTTCAACGATCCGGGCATGAACCAGTTGTACCTGGCCATCATGGACACTCTGGTGGAGCGCACCGGCGCCGAGCTGAAATCTGATTTCCAGCTGACCGAAGCCATGAACAAACGGGCTTTCATCATTCCGCCCGAGCGGAACCGTTACCTGGCTGAAATTTGCGACGACAACCATCGGTACAATGATTTTGTAGACCAGCAGTGCACCATCGCCCGGCAGATGTTCCAGCTGGACGGCACCATCAAACTGCTGAAGGAAAATGCCGACGGTGAGCCGGATTATCTGGCCGATCTGCAAAATATTTACAACGAGTTGGAAGATGGTCTGGACCGTGATTGCCACAAGCAGTTGAAAAACTGGCCCGAGCTGGTCAAGGCCTATAAGGCCGACAAATTTGTGTTCCAGGTGCGCAACCGAACCATTGAGCAGGACCTGACCACAACCAGCCTCAGCCACACCCGCATACCCAAGGTGTGTTTGCCCAAATACGAAAACTGGGGCGACATTCTGCGCTGGATCCTGACCGAAAATGTGCCTGGATTTTTCCCTTATGCCGCGGGGGTTTTCCCTCTCAAGCGCGAAGGCGAAGATCCCACTCGCATGTTTGCCGGTGAAGGTGGCCCCGAACGCACCAACCGGCGGTTCCATTATGTGTCGCTGGGTATGCCGGCGGCGCGTCTTTCCACGGCTTTCGATTCGGTGACGCTGTACGGCGAGAACCCCGATCCGCGCCCGGACATTTACGGCAAGGTGGGCAACAGCGGGGTGAGCATCGCCACGGTGGACGACGCCAAAAAACTGTATTCCGGTTTCGACCTGGCTGATCCCAAAACCAGCGTATCGATGACCATCAACGGGCCTGCTCCCATGATGCTGGCCTTCTTCATGAACGCCGCCATCGATCAGGGCTG
>JAOZJV010000269.1 GCA_029935695.1 Candidatus Krumholzibacteriia bacterium
AGGCTACTTTTTTCTTGGCGACCTTTTTCTTGGCGGCCTTCTTGGTCACTTTTTTCTTGGCTACTTTTTTAGCAACCTTTTTCTTAGCGACCTTTTTCTTGGCTACCTTCTTGGTCACTTTTTTCTTGGCTACTTTTTTCGCGACCTTTTTCTTGGCGACCTTTTTCTTGGCGGCCTTCTTGGTCACTTTTTTCTTTGCAACTTTTTTAGCGACCTTTTTCTTGGCTGCCTTTTTGGTCACTTTTTTCTTGGCAACTTTTTTCGCGACTTTTTTCTTGGCGACCTTTTTCTTGGCTGCTTTCTTTACAACCTTCTTGGCCACTTTTTTCTTCGCTACTTTCTTAGCAACCTTTTTCTTGGCTACTTTTTTCTTGGCCACTTTTTTCTTAGTGGTTTTCTTCTTGGCGCCAGCGGCAACCAAGGCATGTCTCTCCTCCATACCGGACCTCACTTAGGTAAGAGTGTTCCTGCGTCCACCCGGATTCCGCACCCATTGGTTTCCAGGCAAGACCTCCTGTCTTGGAAGTATCGAACGCATGCACTTGGCGTCAGGTAACCAGAGTGAATGCGAAGACATTATTTCTTTCGTTTATAAAAGGTGTCAATAAAAAAAAGAGAAACTGTTCTTCAACAGTTTCTCTTTTTTTTTAATGGTGCCCGGGGTGGGATTCGAACCCACACGATTTTTGGTCACTACCCCCTCAAGATAGCGTGTCTACCAGTTCCACCACCCGGGCACATTCTGATCAAATTTTCTAGTTCCCGTCAGTGGTGCCTTCAGAAGAATCTTCGCCTTGAGGGACGAGTCCTTCATCAATGGGATTGCTTGCTGGCACGTTCACATCGCCGGACTCTGCAGCTTCCTGCATGACACTTGAGGAAGGAGCAACGCGACCCGTATCCTGGGTCATGAACAAAAGAAAACTGGTGGCGAAAAATGCCACGGCAAAATAGATGGTCAGCTTGTGAAGCAGTGAAGTCATACCACGCGAACCCAACATCTGCTGAGGAGATCCGCCACCGCCACCGAAGGCACCGGCCAGGCCGCCACCCTTGCTGGACTGAAGTAGAACGACACAGGCCAGAACAATGCAGACCAGGACATGAATGATAACTAAGATTGTGTGCAGCATGCTCTATTGCTCCCAAAGCAGGATTAAACACAAAAACGCCAGCGGACCAACAAGTATGGGTCCGTAAAGGGACGGGTAAGTTAATACCCACCCCGCTCTCTGTCAAACCCCATTCTTTGCATCGCTTAAAGCGTCAATTCCCGGCAATGTACGCCCTCCCATCAATTCCAGAGAGGCTCCCCCCCCCGTGGAGATATGCCCAATTCGGTCCGAAACACCAAATTGATTGGCTGCAGCAACGCTGTCTCCGCCACCAACAATACTCAGGGCTCCATCGTCGGAAGCCTGGGCCACAGCGTCGGCAACGGTCCGGGTTCCGGCAGCAAAAGAAGGCAATTCAAAAACACCCATGGGCCCGTTCCAGAAAATGGTCTTCGCGCCCCGGATAATTTCCTGATAACTCTGAGCGCTGACCGGACCAATATCCAGCCCCATCCAGTCCGAAGGAATATCTGTCACCAGCACATCCTTGCGCTCTGATTTATCATTAAATTCTGTGGCCACGGTGCAGTCTGTGGGCAGGATCAAATCGGCCCGACTGTCTTTGGCCCGGGCTGTAATTTCCTTCACCACTTCCAAACTTTCTTCATCCAGAAGACTGCTTCCGATGTTCAGTCCAGCCGATTGAAAGAATGTAAAAATCATGCCGCCACCCAACAGCAGAGTATCAACTTTTTCAAGCAGGTTTAAAATAATTTCAACCTTGCCGGCAACTTTTGCTCCGCCCAGAATTGCAACGAAAGGACGTTCGGGTTCACCAAGTAAACCACCCAAATTTTTAAGTTCCTTCTCCATCAAAAAACCCGCCCGGCAGGTTTCAAAATATTTTGTCACTCCAACAGTGGAAGCATGCGCTCGGTGGGCTGCACCAAAAGCATCGTTCACATAGGTGTCACCCAACTGCGCCAAGGCGGCACCGAAGGCTTCATCATTTTTTGTTTCGCCGGGATTGAACCGAAGGTTTTCAAGGAGTAAAATTTCACCTGGCTGCAAGCCGGCAGCTTTATCCTCGGCATCGGGTCCCACTGTATCGCGAGCAAATTTTACGGGACCATCAACCAGCTCGGCAAGGCGGTCGGCCACCGGCCGCAAGCTTAACTCGGGAACGATTTTTCCTTTGGGTCTTCCAAGATGGCTCATCAGAATAACACTGCCGCCATGAGACAGAATATATTTGACGGAAGGAAGAGCCGCGACGATGCGCGTCTCATCGGTGATGTTCCGGTCAGCATCCAACGGCACGTTGAAATCGACCCGCATCAAAACCTTCATTCCTGAAACCTGAAAACCGTTCAGTCCCAGTTTGTTCATCATGATTGACCGCCTGTGGTTCCCTTTGCAGGGATGTTTGCGTGATGAGGAAAAGAATTATGTTCGGCAATACTAGAAACACCCTTAGCTGCTGTCAACCGTTGGAAGATCCGGAAGATGATCCGGATGAGAATCCGGATGAGTCCGCTTTGGCCAGGCCCAGACAAACAACAGCTTCCACCTGAATACCCCTGGAACTCAGAAAACGCACCAAAGCACCCGCTGTGGCGCCGCTGGTCACCAGATCATCCACCACTATAATCCGGGTAGATTTGCCGTATTCGTGCCCCGTAAAGGCTTTTCCAAGGGCAAAAACATCCTGCATGTTGGCCATACGGTCCTGGGTTGAAGTCAATTTGGCCTGTTGCAAGGTAGTACGGCGGCGCACGACCATTCCATCATCCACCCGACCGCCAAGAACATCAGCCAGTTGGGCCGCTAACATATGAGCCTGGTTGAACCCTCGCTCCCTCCTGCGACGGCGGTGAAGCGGCAAGGGGATCCACAGGAGGTTCTGAGCAGAAAGCTGCGCCCCGGCCAGAGCCTGGGTCAGCAACCGGGAAAGAGGCCAAACCAATCCGCGCACCCCTTTGTATTTCCAGGCCCCCACCATGTCCACCAGCTGGGGATTGGTCCACTGGGCAGCCAGGACTGGAACCTCCCGCCCAGTGCCAATGTCCAGAACTCTGGTAGCCGGAAAACTTTCCTGCAAAGTCGTGAAACAATCACGGCAAAGATGGGGACTGTCCCAGGGGCGAAGACCATACAGGCGGGGCCCCCGTGAAAACCAGGGCGCCGTTCCATAAGCAGCGCCGCACATCTGGCAATGTTCGGGGTAAATCAAATCCAGGAGGGAAAACAGGAAATCGTGACGGAAGCTCATGGCAACCGTCCCATCCGGGAGGAGGAAAAAGATCAGCGTTCGATAGCGTCGCGCATAGCCTGCCAGGGCACCGGAGGGCCGAACCACCAGGCGAAAGACAACCCGCCCTGCATCATGAGCACCGGCAATCCGTCGCTGAACATGAAACCAGAGGGAAGCTCTTCTTCCGGGCGTTGATCACCGTAACGCAGATCAAGCAACAGGGCTGGTTGCTCACCGGCCGCTGCGGGCAAGTACTCACCAATGGGAACTTCGCCGGCAACGCAGCAAACCCACACTTTGCTGTTTGATGAAATTTGTGGAGAAGTTGCAGGTAAAGCTTCGACTTTTACCCGCTGCTGAAGCTTGCGGCCCGCCAACCATTGACGCATGCGATCCTGTCCACCGGCGGAGCGATTTTGAACGGTTATTTTGGATACATCCCAACGTATCAGAGCGTCCACTGCTGCCCGGGCAGAACCACCTGCGCCCAACACCACGGCTTCCTCCGGAGGTTCTTCAGCAGACCAGGCCTGGGACAGAACAGTTAATATTCCCCCACTGTCCGTATTGTGCCCCATCCACTTGCCGTCTTCCACCCTGACGGTGTTGACTGCTCCCAGATCCCGCGCCGGATCCGTGCGCCCATCGCAAAGAGCAGCCACTGCTTCTTTCAGAGGGGCGGTCACATTGAACCCGCGCAGAAGACCGCCTTCCGGGCCGCTTTTCAACTGGCGCAACTGGCCGGCAGTGATCTTCAGGGGCAAATACTGGTGGTCCAATTCTCGTTCGCGGAGAGCCGCGCTCTGCATGCGGGGTGACAGGCTGTGGGCAACAGGGTCGCCAAAAACAGCATAAAATTCACCCTCGGGTTGCCAGGCGTAACCACCCAACCTCCATCCATCGGGACCAATTTCCAGAATATCACCCATGAGATTTCTCACTTTTCCAATCGCCACCAAATTTTCCGGCCGATCCCAGCACCAGGATAATGACTCCGGCGATCATCAATCCCACGCTGATCCACTGGTTGTTACTCCAGCCAAACATCATAACCTGCTCCGGTTGGTAATAACGGGAAAAATCGATGACGAACCGCAACATTCCATAGAGTGCCAGGAACCGTCCGAAGCTGGCGCCGCGGAACCGGGACCATTTTTCCATCAGCAACAGCAGCCCGAAGATCATGAAGCCACCCAGAGAAGAATATAACTGTGCAGGATGAACAGCCACCATCCCGTAAATCTTATACGCGGGTGAGCCCACCGGAAAAACAACCCCACAGGAGCAATCAGTGGGCTTGCCATGACAACAACCCGCCATGAAGCAGCCAATGCGGGTGAAGCCCAGTCCCAGCATCACGGTGGGCGCGATGATATCGGCCATGACAAGGAAGGGGATCTTCCGCCGCCGGCACATCCACCAAACAGCCAGGATGGCCGTGGCAATGCCTCCATAAAGAGTGAGCCCACCATCCCAAATGAAAAACGCGCGGTACCAGGGATGGAAATCATCCAAATGCGTGAAGACGAAGAACAGCCGCACTCCAATAATACTGGACACGAGAATGCCGAAGATAATGTCCACAATGGTTTCGGCCTGAAGGTTGTATCTTTTGCCCCGACGAACTGCCACCCACATGCCCACCATGAAGCTGACCGCCAGCATGAAACCGTAACTTTTGATGAAACCAAACAGAACCGGGAACATGAACAAACTCCTTGAGGCAGGACCTCTGAAAACTTAATCGTTGAAACTGCGGGAGCTGACATTCATCAGCAGGCCCACCAAAATGGAACTGGTCAGCAGATTGGACCCGCCATAGCTGATCAAAGGCAGCGGCAAACCGGTGACCGGCATGAGCCCCGTAGTGATGGCCACATTGGTGACCACATGGAAAACAAAGTAGGAAACCACTCCGATAGCCACAAATCGAGAAAAAGGTTGCCGGGCCAAAGTTGCGTGAAGAATACCACGCCACAACAACAGAAGAAAAATCATCAGCAGAAAAACCGCTCCGAAGAAACCAAGTTCCTCGCCAATGACCGAGAAAATGAAATCTGTGTGGCGTTCGGGTAAAAAAGCCAATCCCTTTTGGGTTCCCTGAAGATAATGGGTGCCGAACAAGCCCCCTGTGCCAATGGCCACCTTGGACTGGATGGCCTGGTAACCCGCACCGAAAGCATCACGGGTGGGGTCGAAAAAAGTGAGAATGCGTTCTTGCTGGTAACCCTTCAGTTTGTCA
>JAOZJV010000830.1 GCA_029935695.1 Candidatus Krumholzibacteriia bacterium
AGACAGGCCGCAATAAAGTCTGGATTGCCCCGGATGGAATATTTGGTAGTGACAGGAGGCCAATCGGTATGTTCCTTCGTTGCTCCTAGCTATGCGACTGACACGGGTTTTTAATGTTCCAGTTGAGGGGCTCTTTGTATTCAAAGGCCAATAATCACCCTGAATGGATGAAATGACTGCAAAATGGCGTAAATTGAAGATTTATTTTGCAATTTGCACCCATTTGGGTAAAATAGACTGGATATGATTTCAGAACTCCAAATTGGAGACATTATGAAACTGGAAAGAAAACTAAAAGAAGTCCTCCAGGCTAGAGCCACCCAATATCCAGTAGTTACCCTGACGGGCCCACGTCAATCAGGTAAAACCACCCTCACCAAATTGGCGTTCCCTGATTTCAGTTATGTAAGCCTGGAAGACCCTGACAATTTAGAATACGCCAGAAGAGACCCCAGGGAATTTTTGAATCAATTCACCAAGGGCGTGATTCTGGATGAGGCCCAAAGGGAACCTGATTTGTTTTCCTACATTCAGGGAATTGTCGACGCCAACGATCAAGCTGGCCAGTTCATCCTGACCGGTTCACATAACTTTTTGCTTCTAAAATCAATCAAGCAAAGCCTCGCAGGAAGGGCCGCCATTCTGCACTTGCTTCCGCTTTCGAACAGTGAAATAAATCAGCGAAAACCCAGCGACCTGACAAACCTTGGGGTGAACAAACCTGATCCAGTCAATTTCAATGGTCCTGATTTATTGGACGCCATGTTCACCGGGGGCTATCCGAGGATTCATGATAAAGGAATTCCCCCTCAGATTTGGCTCACCGATTATTATCGTACCTATCTTGAACGTGATGTTCTTGATGTCCTGGCCATTCAGGACATGGAAGCATTTGGACGGTTTATTAGACTTTGTGCTGGTAGAAACGGGCAGTTGTTGAATTTGTCGTCCCTCGCCGCTGACTGCGGCATCACTCACACCACCGCCAGAAGTTGGATATCCATTCTGGAAGGTAGTTTTGTCTTAAAATTATTGCGGCCACATTACAAAAATTACAGCAAACGTATGATTAAAAGCCCAAAACTGTATTTCCTGGACAGTGGTTTACTTTGTTATTTGTTGCAAATCAGAACCTCAGAAGAATTGAGGAACCATTCCTCCAGAGGGGCCATTTTTGAGACCTTTGTACTTTCAGAATTGATGAAAATATTCACCAACCAGGGATTGACCCCTGACATCTGGTTCTGGCGAGATGCCAAAGGGCATGAGGTTGATCTGATTGTTGAGACAGAAAATGGCATCATCCCCATCGAAATAAAATCGGGCAGAACAGTGGTGAAGGACTTTTTTAAGGGGCTAAATTATTACCGAAAAACAGCTAAAAACGAAGACGGTCATGCAGCATTGATTTATGGAGGAAATGAAACCAGGGTTCAGCAAGGGACTGTGGTCCTGCCTTGGTGGGCTTTGTAGGCGACTTCACCGATAAAAGAGACCTCCTTAAGTTGTGCCGGAGAGAATGTTGCGGCTTCCATTTTTTGTGAGTCTAATTCCTACTGAAGGGAATAGGCATTATAGGGGCATGGCGTCCTTACTCCACATACCAACCACCGCG
>JAOZJV010000831.1:0-284 GCA_029935695.1 Candidatus Krumholzibacteriia bacterium
CCCTTCAGCAGGCTCTGCATCACTTCATCCGTGTCAATTAAAGCTGTCAGGCCTTTGCCCAGAAGACTGAAGGCTTCACTGTTGGCCCTGCGGCCCGGGTAAAAAGTATCATCAATCCAGTTCTGGATAAGACGCCTGAGAGGCAGAACCGTCAGACTGCTGGCGGCCACCACCAACAGCAGAACCGGATAGGTCGAAATGCTGAAGAGGCTGGCCAGAAGTTGCCCCAAGCCCACAACAATCAGGAAATAGGCCACCAGGACAATGAGAGTGAGCACCCCATA
>JAOZJV010000831.1:294-1614 GCA_029935695.1 Candidatus Krumholzibacteriia bacterium
TAAATGAGGCTGATTCTCAGAATGAAACTTTTGTCCAGGGCCCCGTAACGCATGATGGACAAACCGAAACTGACAGGCACCAAGATGAGACTGAAGGATAAATACTGCCATTGGGGCAGTGTATTGGCCGGTGTGAGGTTGGCAATCATCATGGAGGCCATGAAGGGCAAAAGACCCGCCAGCAGACCCGACAGGATCACCAGCATCTTGGTGCGCTGAATGGGGCGATCCCGGCGGATAATGCGTTTGGTGAATACCACCAGGCCAGCCATGAAAAAGCCGAGGGAGTAAACCAGGGCCAGCAATTCTACCCAGGGAATGATGGAGGCAGATTTTTCAGCGGCAAAGGGCATATCCAGGGCAATAAATATCAGGAAGAAAAGCCATCCGGGCCAAAGCAGACTGCGCCACCGCTTCAGGGAACCACCTGGCAGCAGCCGTGGACTGGGGAATTGAAGGAAGAAGCGCAGGAAGTAGGCCGGCAGCATGAGCTGTATCAATGTGCGGAGCCCTTCCTTGACAACCATATATCCCACCATGGGCAGGTCGGGAAAATCCAGCAGCATGAAACCAAACATGGCGCAGAGGGCAAAGAAATTCCGGGAAACCAAGTCACTCCGCCGGGAAAACACCCACCAGCCAATGAGCACGAATGCCAAACCCGACGTCCACAAACTGTAATCGTGAATCAGGCGCATTTGGCCCGGGGGATCCGGAGTGATCAGCAGTGAATATTCCAATCCCAAACGACTCACTGTGAACAGAACCGGATCAAGGTCATAATGACCGGCTTTGGCGGCAAACCAATGGGCCATTTTAGTAATGGGAACTCCATTGACTTCCAGAATCTGATCACCATTCTGCAACCCGGCAGCCTGGGCTGGACCATGGGGATCAAGAGAGCGCACTTCAAGCTGGTGCACCGCAAAACCAAAATCAGGTTTCTGGGTGATATGAATGGCGATGGGAATAGTGGAAAGGGTCAGCAAGGGAGCGATCAGGAACAAGCCCAAAAAGCGGGTGATTTTTTCAAAAAAAGAAGGCTTGCTCACTGAATATTTGTGCACCCGAACCCCCTGAAGTCGGCAGTTCCTGTTGAGGAGTTCAGTGTAACACAGCCAGGCTCAGTCTTAAAGCCTGGTTTTGGGTCACTACATTCCAGCTTTAACAGCCTGAAAGCCGGAGGTTGGAGATGAGGTATTCAATGTTTGCCCATCTCCTGACACACAGCCAGGGCCAAAGGCTCCAACAATTTTCCTGTTGCCCGAAGGATTGTTCCCCGGAAGGCAGGCCGAAGTGCTTTGCAGGCTGAAATTACCC
>JAOZJV010000832.1 GCA_029935695.1 Candidatus Krumholzibacteriia bacterium
CGCCTCGGGGACCGGATTCAGATCGTCGGTGATGACCTGCTGGTGACCAATGTGCAGCGTGTGTACCTGGGGTTCTATGCTGACAGTGATATTGGTCCTCGCGGCGGTGAAGGTGTGGCTGAAAATGACATGGCCGGTTCCTGGACAGGAACTGTTCGTGCTTCTGATGGCAGCTGGGTTCCCGTCGAGGTCGGATACATGTGGGATGCCGATGAAGACAACCGCATTGAAGGGTATTTCGGGATTGTTTTCCTGGGACACGATATTGACCCCACGGGAACTAAAGCCCCTACCAAAGTGGGGCTGCGGACTTTCCAGAAATTCCAGGGCCGCCAAAGCTTCGAGCAGGGCGGAGACCCCACTAACGATGACGAAGCCTACCAATTATTGAGTGCCGTCCCCGATGATTGGGATCAGAATACCATCCCTGGGAAAGAAGCTGATTTCCGCTTTCTCGTTTCTGCCGGCCCCTTTGATCTGCTCGAACCCGATGATACACTGAATTTTCAGGTGGGCATGGTTGTGGGGCCTGGTTTGGGTGATATGTGGGGGAGTCCCGGGTTGCTGGCCAACTGTGCCGAAGCTGCTTTGACCTGGTTCGGTATCTGGATGGATATGATCCCCGACCAGGATGCCCTTGAAGGTACTGAGCAAGTGGCAATCGGTGAAAATGGTCGTGAAACCATGCTTTGCCGGGAAGATTTCGAAACAATTGACGGTAACGCCTGGGATAATTTCTTCCCAGATTATATGGATACATCCTGTGTGGATGTTGAATGGCTAATTACACAGGACCGTGTTTTGCCAGAAGAGAAATTTATTCATCCTGACCCAGGCGACAATCGCACTTGCGCCATGTTCAACATGGACAATTGCTTCGAGTGTTTGCGCCAGGCTGGACCGTTCTGCACGGAAAACTCCGTGATGGATGGAATTGGTTGGACATGTAACGATCCCCTGTCCACCGAAAAAGCTGGTTGCACGGGTATTGATGGTGCAGAAACTCAGGTTCACTGGCTTGTGGGTATGGCCCCGCCACCGCCCGGATTGCGCATCTGGTCGGGGGACAGCCGGGTGCATGTTTTCTGGGATGATGCCAGTGAAAACACCCCGGATATTCGACTTCAGAAAATTGATTTTGAGTCATACCGTGTATGGCGGGCTGATAACTGGGATCGTCCTGACGGCGCTTCCGTTATCAATGGCCCTGAAAGCACTCTCTGGCAATTGATCAATGAGTTTGACCTTGTGAACAACTACGTTGTTTACCGGGAATTGTCCGAAGGCGTTTTTGAGATGGATACCATTCCCCTTGGTGCTAACACCGGGTTGGAAGTGGTCTCATACACCCCGAAAATCCTTGTGGATCCCCAGTATGAGGGGTTGGCCGAAGCCATGCAGGCTGTTGTCAACAATGATCCTGGGGGCCTTTTGAAGACGCGCCCCAATCTGCGGGGAACTAACGGAATGGTTCTGCCTCAATATGCAGGTCTGGCTCAGTGGGAAAGCTATCCTGATGCATTGGATACCTTCTTTGCCGTGGCGTACCGTGCCGAAGACTCCACCAACGGGGTCGCCGAAAAACTCAGCACGAATTTCTACGAGTACATTG
>JAOZJV010000270.1:0-4952 GCA_029935695.1 Candidatus Krumholzibacteriia bacterium
GCTGGCTTGTCCCTGCATGAATTCGGCAATGCGCTGCAGATCACTTTCCAAAAGACTGGAAGCATTCATTTGAGACAGATCCCAGACCATGGTTTGGTTTGCCTGGTAATCGGGGTGCTGCAGAATGTCTCGCCAGGCTCCAAAAAAATCCGGGAAATGAAAATTATCGGTTACCGATAAATAAACTCGGTTGGAAATCTTATTAAAGGATACGGAAATAGCCAAAGTGGGCGTCCTCTGAATTTTCTGGTGCAAATGAAATCAATTGATCAACTGACTGTACTTTGCCGGTGGTTGTTCGTCAAGGATTATCACCCAAAGGGGATATTTCCGCTCAAATAACTTTATTTTAAAAAAAACCCCGGAAGACCTGAGTCTTCCGGGGTTTCGCGCTCTCCGTGTTCCGGCGGGCCGAAGCCCACCGGCAAAACGCGAATCGATTACTTGATCAGAGCCATTTTGCGGACCTGAACCACTTCGGCGCCAATACGCAGGCGAGCAAAGTAGTGGCCACTGGAAACAGTCTGACCGTTGTCAGCCTTGCCATCCCAGACGAAGGTGTACTCGTTCATGGGCAGGTTGTCCTGGACCAGGGTCCGGACTTTCTCGCCACGGATGTTGTACACGTTCAGCTGCACCAGATTGTCACGGTTAACCGCAAACTTGATAGTGGTGGAAGGGTTGAACGGGTTGGGAGCGATGGAGCGGAATCCGCCAGCGCTCATCATGACCGGAGTATCATCCACGGACGAAGGATCGTAAATGACGATGCTTTCGTCGCTGGTGGGCACGATCTGGAAGTCGCCATAGCTGTATTCCATGTAGCTGGTGATCACCAGAACATCATTGATAATCGGCAGGTAGGTCAGCTCGGTGATGGGATTAACAACCAAACTGTCGGCACGGGCACCCGTGTCGGAGATGATGTATTCGCCATAACCCAGAGTATCGACCACTGTAGCCGGGAAAGTTTCAACCCAGACACTCTCCCAGGCTTCACCCATTCGACCGTTGCCATCCACATCAGCGAGGCTGTCATCAGCCAGGTCGCGAGTGGAAACCCGGGAAGCTTCAGGCAGGTCTTGGCTGAAGTCCAGCAGGTTCACGGCGTTGGCGTTGTGGGGGATCATCTCGGTCAGGTTGTTGTACTCATCACAAATACCACCCATTTCCACCAGGTCGCCCTGGTAGTAGGAATAGGCGGCGGTTCCTTCGTAAACCAGCACGCCACCGAAGGCATAGCTGTTGGTTTCAGGGTTCTCGTCCACTTCCTGGACGATGAACTTCGAAGGCGAACCAACATGGGTGGTACCGGCGGTGACCACACCACGGATGTTCAGGAATTTACCGTAGTATGCAGCGGCACCGCTGACACTGTCCGGGTGGGCATACTGCATGTCGTAGATGGTGGTGATACCCACGGCTACGGAAAGGAATCCTGCAGGAGCGTCGCCGGGGTTGGTGACAGTCTGGGCACCATCATCGGTGGCTTCCACATAGAAATCAACCTGGCTGCTGCCATGGCCGCCGGGGATGGTTGCGCTGTAGTTATCGCCAAAGGTATTGCTCATGGCAACACTGGACCAGCTGCCGGGAGTTTCGCCATCGCTGTCACGGTAGTACACGCTGGCGCTGGCCACGGCACTGTTGTCAGTGATGACGGCAGTGACGGTGATGGGGTCCACAGCCATGGGCACCCAGTTGGCACAGTTGATCTGATCGATCACCGGTGCGGTGTCGCCGGTGGGATTTTCAATGAGGTCGCCTTGCTTACGGGGCTTCAGTTCGATCAAGCCGTTGTAAACAACACAGGGGCTCAAGACCTTGTAGGTGTCGCCAACGTTAACATCACCCAGGTTGATCTGGGTGTCGCTGTCGACGTAGCACACGAGGGTGCTGTCGCCGGCGGTCAGTTCGAAGCGGCTGTTGCCACTGACTGACGAAACTTCACCGATGACGGAGACAAAGTTCCCGATGAGCTCGTAGTCGTAGAGCACTTCCTCAGGAGTTTTCTCTTGGGGAGTGGGCTCGACACCCTGGCCGGTCATAGCAATACTGGGGCTGGCCAGTTGAATTTCACCAGCATAGGCGGACACTTCACCAGTCACTTCGACTTCGGTTCCGTAGTCCAATCCGGTGATGGAGCTGCTGAAGAAACTGATACCACCAGTGGCACCCTGCATGTAGTGGGTTCCGCCGTTGTAAGTACCTTTGACTACGTAAATTGTTCCTTCAACAGTGACCTGCGTTCCATCATAGGGACTTTCAGGGGCGCCTGTTTCAGGGTTGTAGTACTGAATTTGGTCGATGGTCTGGGCCATAGCCATACCGCTGATGGCTACGAGGCACAAAACAAGTGCCGCGCCAAAAAGATGCTTTTTCATCCTTCCGGCCTCCTTAAGAAAGGGGTGATCGTGCTCTCAAATTTCACTCAAAGTAACAGGTGTCAAGCGAATGGACCCCGAGTGGAAAACGAGCCAATTGTCCGTGAATTATCCGAAAACAATTAAACAGGCGTGCGGCCAACTGGATGAACCTTCCGAATCTGTTGGATGCGGGCGATAAGGTCCGAAGGCTGCCACCTCCTTTGGTAAACACATACGCCATCTGCGATTAGGCAAATGGATGCATGTCTTTTGTGTCACTAAGAACAATTATACCACAAAATTGTGAAAAATGAAATCATATAATATTGATAATTGGCTAATGATTATAAGTTTAAAGAACTATTTGGCGTGGATGTCAAATCCTCGTTGCAGCAAATGAAAGCCCATTTTCTCCATAAAGACATGAAACAGTTGACAAATTTTTAACAATATGAGAGTATCACTCGCTTTCGGGAGAGGAATGCCCACATCCTGATACCACATCTATGTTCATTCTTTCCCTTCTGTTTCCAGCCGGACTCCGGCTATGGGTGAATACCAGACTTGGGGGAGAATCATGGTCAAACTATTTTTCTGGACTGTATTGTTGTTAAGCACTGTTTTTCTGGTCAACTGCAGCAGTGATGATGATGGCACCACCGCACCGCCCACTGAATCTGTGGACAACTATCTTACTTCCCTGCCGAGCTGGACTGAGTTTTCACCCCCACTTTCAGACACTGAGGGGGAGGTTGGCCCAACAGAGGCCAACTTGGAATTCCTTGAAGATGCCCCATACGTTTGCCAGGTCACACCCTGTTCCATTACAGCCACACCGGAGAAGATTGTCACCTTCAACCCAAATTCAGAAATTCTGTATCTGGGGTCGCTGATTCAGGGCCAAACGTACCTGGGCGGCCTTGCGGCCATGGAAGAATTGCCCATCAGACAGCGCGCACCGTTGACTATTACCATCGACATACAATTCCCCGACAATAGCCGCACGGTTGATGACCCCACGGTGGCCACGGTGAATCAAGCCGTGGCTGAATTGATCAGTACAGCCAGCGACGCCGGTCATGTGGCAGGTTCGGCATTGGTGTACGAAGAGCAAACCTGCCATACCCTGGAGCAAAGCATGCTGAAAATGGGCATGTCGGCCCACTATCTGGGAGCTTCGGTATCATCCCAGCTCCAGTTTGATGAAACACTGGAAACGCATACCATCATGGCTTATTTCAGCCAGCGTATGTTCACTGCGTCCATGGTATTGCCACAAACGCCCGGAGCATTATTCAGTGATGCATTCAATTCCGATTTGCTTACCGAGCAAATTGACCTGGGGCGCATTGGGCCGTCCAATCTTCCGGTGTATGTTTCGAATATTGTCTATGGTCGAATCATGATCATGACCATGACTTCGACTTACTCGAGCTCGGAAATGCGTGCCGCACTTGAGGCCAGTTACAATCAGGGCTTAGGTGGCGGGACCATCGATGCAGAATACGAAACCCTTTTGCAGAGTGAAAACACATCATTCAATATCGTTGCTGTAGGCGGTGAAGCTCAACATGCCATGGATGCCATCACCTCAGGCAATCTGCATGACTATTTCAATTCCGATGCTGCCCTGGGTACGGCATTTCCACTTTCATACACCTTACGGAACCTTGGTGACAACAGCATCGCCATGGTCAGTGAAACCACAACCTACAACATATCTGAATGTTCCGATCAGATCGTGACAATTTATGATGACTACGATCTGTGGCATACGGCTTTGATGGGGATGGATGGTGTTGAGGTGATGCTCCAGGAGACCGGGGGGACGGAATTGCTTGATGCGGACGAAATTGACACGGTTCCTGGAACTGACCAGAGCATCGGCCGTGATTTGACTTTTGCCGGCGCCAATACAGGCCTGCCATTCGATTTTGAACTCAACAGTTTGAATGCGTCATTCAATTATAATGACGATGAATTCAGCTCATCTTTCTTTCCCATGCTGAGTGTAGGAAACGTGGGGTCACCCGACTATCCTAATGATGATTTTGAAATCGTGATCGGTCCGGCAAATATGGGAAGCGAGATTTTGGCTGCGGGCATTTGGGTCGGAGATTCACAACATGAAAGTGGTGAATTCCTTCGCGTTTATGGAGAAGACGGTATTTTGCTGCAAGAGTTAACAGCTGATTTGCCCCACGGCGGTGGATACGAATTCATGGGCGTGATTTCACCGGTGCCTTTGACTCGCCTGTATTATAATGAACACTCAGGCGGTGATGATATTTGTATCCGTCATCCACATTTCGGTGTCAAAAACACATCACCTTAATGGCAGGATTTCAAAAAACGGCCCAGCAAAAAGCTGGGCCGTGATCTCTTCAGGAAAGCATTGTCTTTCCAGTCATTTCTTTGGGTTGGGGAATATCTAAAAGAGCCAAAATGGTCGGCGCAATATCAGCCAGCCCAAAATCCCCTTGGGCCATGACATCAGTTCGCCCTTCATACTCTTTTCCCGCCACCACAAAAGGCACCTTATTCAGGCTGTGCTGGGTCAGAACCTTGCCTTCGGCAGAGAGCATT
>JAOZJV010000270.1:4962-5515 GCA_029935695.1 Candidatus Krumholzibacteriia bacterium
TGAGCATTTCATCACAATTACCATGATCAGCAGTGATGAGCCAAACGGTGCCCTGCTCCAGGCTGGGGGGCATGATTTCACTCAGCAAACGATCCAGGGTTTGGAAAGCCTGAACTGCTGCATCAAAAATACCCGTGTGGCCCACCATGTCGCCATTGGCAAAATTGACGATAACCACATCGTATTGATCGCCTTCGCAGGCTTCCCGCACAAAATCGGCCACCGCCGAAGCACTCATTTCGGGTTGCAGGTCGTAAGTGGCCACTGAAGGAGAGGCCACCAGTTTGCGGTCCTCCATTTCAAACGGCTTTTCCCGTCCACCATTGAAGAAATAGGTGACATGGGCGTATTTTTCGGTCTCGGCCGTGCGCAAATTGCGGATGCCTTCCCGGTCAAAGATCTCGGGCAGACTGTTGACGGGCATCTCGGGTTGGAAGACGCTGGCAAGAGTCATGTTCTCATCGTAAGGGGTCATGGTCAGATAGTTGGTGGATGGACAATCGCTGGCATCGAAACCATCAAAATCATCCTGTTTGAAGGCCCAGGTCAGTTC
>JAOZJV010000271.1 GCA_029935695.1 Candidatus Krumholzibacteriia bacterium
TGTAGTAGTAAAGCGATTCCTTCACTTCCTGCAGGATCTGGTAGTTGTACATGCGCCGCAGACTTTGCAGGAATCCTTCGGGCAGTTGCTTGGCCAATTCGGGCCGGGTTTTGGTGAAGAAGGTGCAAAGAGTATCCATGGTGATCAGTTCGCCCTCGCGAGCGTAGCTTGAAATCAGATCTCCAAAAATATCGATGGCATCGCGGCCGCTGAAGCCTTTGTCGCCTTCGTTCTCCGCTTCGGCAATGATCTTGCGCCGGCGTCGGGCAGTGAATCCCTTGCGGTCTTCTTCGTCCAGCCAGGCGGGAATTTTACCCGTGTAGATGGACATCTTCAGCAGATGCAGATTTTCGTCGCAATAGAGCTGATATTTTTCAGGATCTTCAATCCACTCACTCATGGATTTGGATTTCTCATGCAGACGGCTGCTGATGATCACCCGCGCGAAATTTTCCAGCACCCGGGGCAGAAAGTTTTCACCAATATGATGCCCATAGGTTTTGCGGTAGATCTGAACTTCGGTGGACGAATCCAGCACATAGGAAATATTGATGAATTCGATGCGGTCGGTCAGGGACTGGAAACCGCGGATGTTCTTATTGTCTTCCGGGTTCATCACGCCGAGGAACAGGGAGTTCACGTTTTCTTCAATTTCATCCACCTTGTGCACCCCATCACTGATGATGTTGTGCAGATCCATCAGGCGCTCCTTGTTGTGGCCCTTGATGTCCATCAGGGCGTAGATGCCATTGTTGGTGCGGGCAAAGCGGGAGAACATATAGCGCACCTGGTTGCTGTCCTGCAGCAGGGTGCCGATGCGTTTTTGCAACTGGGGATTGCTCTGGACCAGCTGCCTGTTGGAGCGATCACCGGGATTGAAAACGGTGATGCCCTCGCCAAGGCGGCGGTTGAAGCGGAAAGGCCGGGCGTGGATCATGCCGAAGACATCAGCCGGATCACCCAACTTGTTCAGCAGGGCCTGATACAGCGAAGTGCAAATGGTGCAGGAAGAATCCTTGAAAACCCAGTCGTACTCTTTGCCGTAGCTGAGATTCCATTTGAACTCATCACTTTCAAACAGGTTATCCAGGAAGGATGGGCGCTGCTCCTTGGGGATCATCAGCAAGGGATTGTCATGGCTGGGGCAGGGCACTTCCACGTAGCCGTGGTGCAGCCGGGGGCGGTGGCTTTCAGGAATTCCTTCACCGGCTTCACCGGTTTCAATAAGTTTGGCCAGCTTTTCCAGAATGGGAGAACTTTGTTCTTCAGGACGGTATCCCAGCACATCCCGGTCCAGGCGCCACACGGTTTCGTAACGGCAGCCTTCATCACTGTTGGCGTATTCTTCAAAACGCTGCAGCAGGTTGTTCAGGAAAATACTTTTCCCGCAACCGGGAGGGCCGTCAAAGATGTAGATTTTGTTCTGCTGGGCACCGCCGCGCAAGCCGTCGATCATGGTCATCAGACGATTGGCGAAAATGCGGTCTGCAAAGAAGGGATTGTCGGTATTGTCCACAAACAGGGGCTTGAAGTCGTAGCCAATGAAGTTGATGGACTCGGGATCTTCAGGGTATTCATCCACGCCAGAGCCTACGTAAGAGCGCACCATGTCATGGAAAACCTGGTGGACGTTGCGGATATTTCGGGCGGGATGTTCCCGCAACTGGACCAGGAATTCTTCAAAGGTGAGCGTGCGGGCACCGTGGCTTCCGCGCTGGCTCTCCTGCAGATGGTCCATCGCTTTACGGATGTATTCCATACTCAGATCAGTCCCTTGCTCAGCTTTTTTTCTTTCATGGTGTGCCTGACGCGTTGCCATACGATCTCCGGTTCCGTCTCTTGCCCTCCCACAGGAGGAGGCATGCCGGGCAGGGTGGGCTGCTGTTCCGGCTTCTTGATTGATTTGACTTCAGTTGTTTCAAGCATCGTTTTGCCACCCCACAGGTATTCAATACCCAACATGGTGTTGTGCAGGAATTCCTTAATCAGGGGTTTGCCTTCAAAGTGGTGCATCAGGTACAAGGTGTCCTGGCCGGTTTTATCCGCATCCACGGTGATATGTGGTGGATGGTAGAGCTGTTCCTTGACCATCTTTTTGTAGTCTTCCGCGTCGCGGCTTTTGACAAACCAGCGCCAGACCATGCGTTGTTCGTCCAGCACCTTGTCTGCCACGAACAGGTTGTTGTCGGTGACAAAATCCTGTTCGATGAACATGTTCACGAAGAGGAAATCATTCAGATTTTCGCGCACCTGGAAAATGTAGTCCTGGCCGATGTTCAGTTTTTTGTCGAATTTTTTGCGCTGGTCGGCGTTCAGCATGCAAAGGAATTCCCGGCTGTAGCGGCCTTTGTTTGCCGCTTCTTCGATGTAGTAAAACATGCGCATGCCCAGGGCGTAGGGGTTCAGTCCGACGCGGGGCATGGCGGTGACCGCGGAATTTACTCTGGCAAAATCAACCTCGTGGCCGCCGATGCGATCATCGCGCATGAATAGAGTTTCATGCCAGTAACTGGCCCAGCCTTCATTCATGATCTTGGTGCGGATCTGGGGCTGAAAGTACATGGAAGTATTGCGGACGATCTGCATGACCGTCTTCATCCACAGATTTTCTTCCCGGTTGATGAATTCGCTGTGGTCCATGATGAACTGCATCACGTCCTGACCCTGTTTGCTGGGCCTTCCTTTGCTCTTCTCATACATGGCGCCAAATTCAGGATATTTTTGCTGCACGGCTTTGAAAAATTCATCTTCAGCGCGGTCATGATGATCTTTGACGCATTTGTTATAGCGTTCGATTTCGGTGACGTACTCGGTGATGCGGACTTTTTTTTCATCCTGCAGGAAAACATCAAAGTAATAATCGAGACGGCCGCTGTGCTCACTGTCTGTTTTGCGGTTCAGTTTGGAAAGCACACCAAAATAATTGACAAGATTGTCGATGCTGCGGCTGAATTCGATGACATAATCGAGCCAGCGACCTTTCTCGCTGCGCAACCGCGCGATGGTGCGTTTGTCAGCAAGAGCCTGACCGGCAAAGTCGTCATCCCAGGTGTGCCCGAAGTACAGGTTGTTCTGGAAGAAGTCGATGTGACCGAGCACGTGATAGAAAATCATCACGTTGAGCCAGTCGGGGTTGTTGTCATTGTAAAAACTGATGGCCGGGCGTGTGTTGATCACGGTTTCATAAGGGTTGCCGGGATAGAGTTCGTATTTGCCTTTGCCCTTGAGCACTTCCACATCGTGGACCCAGAAGTCATACATGGTGGGAATCATCACCTTGGGAGACAGCTCGATCATGTCCCGGTTGGTGACGATGTATTCCAGGCTTTCATCATCAAAGCTGAGACCCACATCACGGGCCCGCTCTTTGCAGCCTTCCATGATTTTTTTGGTGTGTTGATCAATCAATTGCATGGGCGCCTCTATTCACTCATCAGCTTGCGGATGCCTTCGATGATGCGCGGCTCTTCAGCACTTTCGCTCATGACATCCAGGCGGATTTTATTTTTTTTCTTTTCCAGCAGACCGGAGCCTTTGAGATATTTCTCCACCTCAGTGTTGCCACTGGAGCCGTAACCGTTTTCGGCGATGGTCACACCCAGACGGTTGGTGTAGGTCAGCATTTTTTCGATTTCAGGAAGGCTTTCCTTGCCTTCGGTGTCCCAGTCATCGCCGTCGGTGCCATGGAATACGTAAATGTTGTAATCCTGGGCCAGATTTTCCTTCTGGACGATTTCGTTCACCATTTTGAAGGCACTGGAGACCTTGGTGCCTCCGGCTACACGACTGTTGTAATAGGTGTAAAAATCAGGCACTTCCTTGGCCTCGGTATCATGCAGGATGAACCGTGACTCCACCTGGCCGGCGTATTGGTACAGGATCCAGCTGTAGATCATGACATGCTGGCTGACGATCACTTCGGTGGGTTTGCCACTCATGCTGCCCGAATAATCGCGCAGGAAGAAAATCATGGCCTGACTTTCAAAATCTTTTTCCCGGGACAAAATGCGGTACACTTTGTCGCGCGGCGCAATCAGGAATTCCGTGGGATCAATCGGGCCATCCCCACTGACGCGGCCCAGGGCAATATTGGTGGCTACGATCTGCTTGAGGGTGGCCTTCTTGTCCAGCAACTGTCCGAAGCCACGGTTGGTGTCGGTCAAATCGTAGGTGTAGCGGGTCAGACTGCGCTTCTTGCCCTTGTTCTGCAGGTTGGGCAGGTTAAACTGTTCGGTGAGAGTTTTCCCCAGGTCATAGGCGTTGCTTTCCATTTCATGGTTTTCGCCTTCGCCCTGACCGGGACCGGAGCCGTCGCCTTCGCCCTGCTCGGGCCTGACAGGCTGTTCGCCGATGACTTCGCCTTCTTCGCCGTCGCCACTGCCGCCTGCTCCGCCGCCGCCTTCTTCCTCTTCCTTGAAGTTGGGATCGTGCATGAACTTTTCTTCCACCGTAGTGGGCACGACCACAACCTTTTGTCCCTTGCGGGTAGGCTTGGCTAATTTGCCAATGCGAATTTTGCGGGGGAAGCCGTCGGCTTCACGCTGGCTGTCGCGTTCCATGAGCTCGTCAAGGGTGCCCAGCCGGGAGCTCATGCTGACCACGGGATGAGCCATGTCCTGCATGAAGGTAAGATCGGCGAAGGCATAAGGATCGTTGATCACTTCACTGATGATGTCGATGCCGTCGGTGAACTGAGGCTCTCTGGATTCTGGTATTTCCGGATGCTCCAGCCCGCCTTCGATCTCCAGGCGCAACCGGGCCTCCCTTTCGGGAGGTAATCCGGCGGCCTTGAGTTCAGCCAGCAATGCAATGAGCTTGGTTTCCATGGCTACACTTCATCATCCTGTGTGCACAATTCTTTTCCTCTAAGTCCTATCTTGCTCTGTAGTAACATCTTACTTCATCCTTGTGCTAAACCAACACCTACGCTTGATATCTACCTATACAGGCTCTTGACTTCGTCCCAAGTAGATTCTTGGGTTGCAACAACCCCAGTTTCTGTTAAACCAACAGCGGCTACAAAACCTGTATATTGGGCATACCCACTTTCAACAGTCTCGTATAAATAGTATTTGGGGTTGGGATTCAGCTCGGTTCCGATGAACGAAAACCCTTCCACAAAAGTCTCTGGGGGGATAGGATTGTCTGGGTTAGGGTGGCTTGGTTCATAGCCTAGCCAAGTGTTACCTGCACCAATGATATTCGGGTCTATGTTTCTGGGGTCATAGGTGGGTTCGATGTATTGCACATTGAGCCTACTTGTATTCCACAAGGGGAATTCTGAGAATGAAGTTGCTGGGAGTAGTACTTCAAAATTTGTAAACACAGCGAAGTGCCATATGTGGTTGCTGTCGGTATTCGAGAAACTGTAGGAATATTTGTAGAGACCTCCACCAATGGGTGTGATTTCCTCAAAAACAGTTAGGGGGGACTCGTAAAGCCAAGCACGTCCATCGGCATCCTTGCTATGGGTTCCCTCCATTGGGCTTGCCGCCAAGAGCG
>JAOZJV010000833.1 GCA_029935695.1 Candidatus Krumholzibacteriia bacterium
TGCCGTCCTTTCGAAGAGATGCCGCAGGCTGATCAAACAGTTTTGGGCTTTCCCATGGCAAAGTTGGACCTGGTGCCCGACCAGGTGCGCTGGACTGACAGTTCGGTCATGCCCATGGTTGTGGGGCTGATTCGTCCCAGGATTATTCTGCCCCTTTCGTTGATTCACCAGTTGGCTGGCGACCAATTGCTGGCTGTGCTTTCCCATGAAAACTCTCACCGCCTGCGCTATGACCCCTTGCGGTTATTGGGTTACTCCCTGGTGCAATCGGTGTTCTTTTTCCATCCCTTGTGGCCCCTGGTTCTGAAGAGGCTGAAAGACAGTTCTGAATTTATCGCGGACGAGTCGTCCCTGGCATCAGGACTGCCCGGCCGACGGTACGCCCTGGCTTTGGCCACGGCCCTGGATCTGGGTTTGAAAACCCCACGTTTGTCAGCGGCTGCCGGCTTGCGGTGCAAAACTTCTCTGACCAGTCGTATTGCCCGTTTCAACTTGAAGGAAAGGAACATGAATATGTTGCGTTATCGATTTTTGCTGGCCATGGCTTTTGGATTGCTGATTCTGGGCATGCTGGCCCCGGTTGGAAACCAGGCCGTTGCTTTGACGGGCGATGAACCGGAAAGCAACACCACTGTAATAGGTGGTGGACGGCCAGAGCCGGAGGACAAAGATGTCAGGGTCAATATCACACGATGGGCCAAACCCGAATATCCCGACGCATGCCGAAAAGAAAAGATTTCCGGCACGGTTGTGGTGAAGGTGCTGGTGGATAAAGAAGGAAAGATCGCCAAAGCTGAAGTTCTTGATGGGCCTGAATGCCTCCGTGAAGCGGCTTTGGAGGCGGCAAAAGAATGTCTCTTCAAGCCGGCCACCAAAGACGGGGTGCAGGTTGATGCCTGGGTGGCCATCCCTTATGAATTTCGCCTGAAATAACGTGAAAAAGCCCCGGACCACAATGGCCCGGGGCTTATCACACAAGAGAAATCATCCGGCCGACTATTCCGCCTTCAGATCATCCCGCTTTTTGAAAATATTCTTCACGGTGTATTCGGTCACCATCCAGATGGTTGGGCTGCCGGAAACACGCATGTAGGTGCCGGCGCTTACGCCTGTGGCAGCTTCCCGGCTGTTTCCAAATTCAAGCACTACTTCGCTGCCGTCCATGCGTGTCAACGTTATGCTGCGTGCCGGGTTGTCCAGACCGTATTCAGCCATGGATCCGGCTGGGTCCGCCACGTCATTGGCCCGGATGCTGGCGCTGGAATTGAGCACACCATCGATCTTGGTTTTGGCAAGGTCCGTGTCGATCCGGCCATCCAGCAGCCACTCCCAGGTGTTGCGGTCCACTGTTGCCGGCGTCCCTTCGGGAGAGTCGTCTGCAGGTTCAATTTCACCGAACTTTTTTGTCAGCACCATCGCCACATCGCCATCACGAATTTTCATGCCATCCAAATTGGGGATACTTTCCTTGATGGCCTGGAGCTCCAGAAAGTACTGGGCTTTGGGTGGCTCAGGTTCACCGTATACTCCCAGATGAGAGAGCATACCGGTTTGACTGAGATACACCTTGTTGGACTCCGGGGTGCGCATGAACTGTCCGGGAAA
>JAOZJV010000834.1 GCA_029935695.1 Candidatus Krumholzibacteriia bacterium
ATGGCTTTGTAGCATTCCAGACCATTGGGGAAGGTGCGCAGGTTGGTGTAACTGGCACGGGCCAATTCTTCCCGAACCTTGTCACGGATGATGGCGGAATCTTCGGCCAGGAAGATTGGAGCTTTTGCTCGTTCTTCAGAGATGGGGCCGGCTTCTTCGGTGACACAGAAGGCATCCTGGCCCTTGGGCAGAATTTCCGTGACGACCTTCTCCATATCCACAATCAGAATTTCACGTTCCTGAATTTGCATGGATCCGGTGAATTTGCTGTCGGTGGAAGACAGGAAAGGGCTCAAGGGGTTGATGGATTCCCAGGAAACCCGGTGGATGCGGTTGACACCGTCAACCAGGAATGCGGTCTTCATGTTGTTGAATTCCATGACCAGGGTCAGCTTGTTTCCCGTGGGGTCACTCTGGCCGTGTCCTTGGTCCATCGGGGAAGAAGCTGATGCAGCCAGCTCGGGAGAGATAACCGTGTTCACCGCTTCGGTGACATCGGGATCTATACCCGGGATGTCATCTTCCATTTCCTTGGACAAATCAATCAGGGTGATGCAGTTCTCCCTGAACAGCAGGGTGCCCACCACCGAAGGATGAGAGAGTTGGATTTGGGTGATCCGAGAGGGATCATATTGTTCAATGGCCTGAATTTTCAGAACATTGACCCCAAATGGTTGTCCGTCCACTACAAACTCCAGGATCTCAACTTCGTTGGTTCCCGATTCTAATAGGATTCCGTCGTTGGCCATGATTCAACCTTTCCCGCTGATTTAACCGACCAGATTCATGCGATGCATAACATCTTCTAATGTAAAACCTTCGTTGCCGGACATATTTTCAAACCTGAACCCCACTTTAAAGTACCTGGGGTTGGTATCTTGTTTACACCAGACTGCTTCCGCCTTCACTACGATATCGACTTTACCTTCCACCATCCGGGGCAGGATGATGCGAAAATCAAATTGACGACCCACCTCAATGGCCGATGAAACCACCAGCATGAGACCGTCGGCAGTGATGTCCACGACCCGGCCCAGGACATTGTCGGTTTCCTGGTTCATCACTTTGACGTTGTGAGGCGTATTTTTACGTGGTCGGTTGCGTTGCTTTTGCATGGGAGTCCTTTCTGACTCATTTGGTTCATTGAATAGTTCGACACCTTTAAAGGAATCTTGAGTCTTCATTTTCGTAAATGGCCATGAATTTTCACTTCCTTCTGCCCCTCAGGTTGCCCTGAAGGTTGTGGAGATGTATCATGGCTCGGAACTTATCTGAATATGGACTCGACGGGAGATTGTAATGGCCGACAAATTCGACATTTACGTAGGCTCGGAAGTGGGACGTCTGACAGGTGTGATGCTGCACGATCCTGGCCCGGAAGTGGCCAACATGACTCCTGAAACAGCCGAGCGTGCCTTATACAGTGATATTTTGAACCTTTCGGTGGCCACCGAGGAGTACCGGCAATTGCGCGGCGTACTTTCCCGGCGGGCCCGGATTTTTCAGGTGAGGGATCTCCTTACGGAAATTATGGGCAACAGCCGGGTGCGCGGCGGCATGGTGCGCCGCATATGTGAAGCCGAAGGTGTGCCCGAAATTGCTT
>JAOZJV010000272.1 GCA_029935695.1 Candidatus Krumholzibacteriia bacterium
ACCGACACTCTGCAGGGTATAATCGAAGAGCACCTGCTGGACTGCCAGCACTGCCAGCTGGAATTTGAAGCGGAGCTGGAAATGCATTTCAACCTGGGCAACCTGCCTTTGGTGCAGTGTCCCCAGCAGGTCACCAACAACATCCTGGATGAAATAGAAGAAGAGGAACGCCGGCACAGGAATTCCGGTCGTTTCTGGTTGATGGGTGCCACAACCCAGGTGGCTGCCGGCTTGGCCCGGATTCTGCTGATGCCAACGTCCAACCCGGTCTCCCCCGGCCCATCCTATTCCCAGACGGAAATTCGCACCGCCACCCAGGAAGCCCAATGGGCCCTGGCCAAAGTGGCCACTGTTATCAATCACCATGAAAGTACTGCCTTTGAACAAGTGTTCGGTCAGGACATCCCCGGCGCCGTCGGTGGATCCCTGCGCAAAATCACAAAAAACCTGCAAGGAGAAGTCTGATGCGTCTATTGAAAATCAACCTGCTTATTGTGGTCATCACCCTGCTGAGCCTTTCCGGCCCGGCTCTGGCGGCCAAGGATGCCGATCAACCCGGCTACATTGATCTGAGCTTCATCCAAATTCCCGACGATGCCGAAGAAATTCAGGATATCGACCTGGGCCCGGTGCTCAAGGATGTCATCCGGGAAGCCGAAGCCAACAATGACCATGAAATTGTGGCGCTGCTGGCCATGGTTCACAGCCTTCGCCTGCGGGCCTTTTCCGTGGATGAGAACAGTGTCAAAATGGCCCGCGAATCGGTGGACAAAGTCACCGCCCGGCTGAAAAAGGACGACTGGGACACCTTGATGAAATTCAAGGATGAGGGTGAATTGACCACCATCAACATCAAATACCATGACGACAACATGGTGGGCCTGACGGTGGTGGTATTTGATCCCACGGAAGAAGTCCTGTTTGTGAACGTCGTGGGTGATCTGGACCTGGGCAAGCTGATGAAATTGGCCGGAGAACTGGATTCCGGAGAACTGGAAGAATATCTGGAAAAGGTGGAAGGTGGACACGGCATCCACATTGATTGATTCGTATTAGAAAAAAAAAGGCCGCCTGTTGAAGGCGGCCTTTTTTTATTTCATTACATCAGAAAGCGTACTTGGAGAGGAACACTCCGGCAGCCACGGCGGACCCGATCACTCCCGCCACATTGGGAGCCATGGCGTGCATGATCAGGAAGTTGGTGGGATCTTCCCTGGCGCCCACCATCTGGCAAACCCGCGCGCTGTCCGGCACCGCTGAAACTCCTGCAGCACCGATGATGGGGTTGATTTTATCTTTGGCAAAAACATTCATCAACTTGGCGAATAAAACCCCGGCAGCAGTGGCGATGCAGAAGGAAACGGCTCCCATGAGTGCGATCTTCATGGAATCGGCCGTCAGGAAACGGCTGGCATCGGTGCTGGCGCCCACACACAAACCCAGCAGAATCGTCACGATGTCGATCATGCTGTCCCGGGCCGTTTTGGCCAGGCGTTCCGTCACTCCGCTTTCTTTCAAAAGATTACCGAAGAAAAGGAATCCCAGCAGAGAAATCGCACCCGGAGCAATGCTCGCGCAGATAATAAAAGCCACCACCGGAAAGAGGATGCGCACGCGCTTGCTCACCGGCCGCGATGGCTTCATGCGGATCAGGCGCTCCTGGCGGGAAGTTAGCAGTTTGATGATGGGCGGCTGGATCACGGGCACCAGAGCCATGTAACTGTACGCGGCCACGGCAATGGCCCCCAGCAAATGAGGAGCCAGCTGGCTGGAAAGGAAGATAGCCGTGGGCCCGTCTGCCCCACCAATGATACCGATGGCAGCAGCTTCCTTTTCCGGAAATCCCATCATCAGGGCACCGGCAAAGGTGATGAAAATACCCGCCTGGGCCGCGGCCCCCAGCAGAATGAGCCGTGGGTTGGACAACATGGACGAGAAATCCGTCATGGCACCAATACCCAGGAAAATCAGGGAAGGATACCAGCCCTGGGTCACCCCGTTGTACAAAACACTCAGCACGCTGCCCACTTCGTAGATGCCGATGTTCATCCCCGGAGAAAGGGGAATGTTGCCCACCAGCATCCCGAAGCCAATCGGCACCAGCAGCAGAGGTTCGTAATCCTTGACGATGCCCAGATAGATGAAGATGCAGCCCACGGCCAGCATGGCCATGTTGCCCCAGGCAAAGTTTCCAACTAATCCCACTTGCAGGAAATCCCATAAGATGTCCATGGCGATCAATACTCCTTACAGTGAGGCTTAGGCGAATTCCACCAGGGTTTCATTTTCCCGCACGTTATCACCGGCGGCCACCAAGACGGTTTTGACCGTCCCGGCGGTGGGCGCGGCAATGGCTGTTTCCATTTTCATGGCCTCGATGATCACCAGGGCCTGGCCTTCAACCACCTGATCACCAGGTTTGCATTTCAATTCCAGCACAGTGCCCGCGATGGGTGATGAGATTCCTCCTGTGCTGCCTGCCGGAGCTGCAGGAGCCGCTGCCGCCGGTGCGCCCAACGGTGCGCCCGGAGCCGGACTGGCCGCCACAGGGGCAGCCACAGGGGGCAAGGGGCCACTGGCTTGCTGCATGACGGCGTCACCGGCGTCCAGCACTTCAACATCCACTTCGTAGGCCACACCGTGCACGGTGATTTTCAGTTTCATGATCCAACTCCCAATGAAACCTGGCTGTTTCCAGCCGGGATTTGATTTATTTTCCTCTTCGGATGGTGTGCGATCCCTGCAGGACCAGACGCCCCCGGCTGGACCAAGGTGTTCTCTTGGTCTTGGGTGAAAGCAAACGACGAATTTTCCTGACCCGGAAACGTCCGTCCACCACCGTGGCTGCCGCCGCGCTGATTAGCAGCAACGTGGTCGTATCGATGGTCGGCTCTTTTTCCAGGGCCTGCTCCGAGGCCTTTTCTTCCTGTTTCTGCCAGTGGTCATCCAACCGTTTGAAACCCGTCACTACCAACGCGATAATGCTCAGCACCGAAAAAACAATGCTCACACCCACAAGGGTTAGAATCCCCATTTCGGTGGTGAAATTTCCACTGCTGAATCCACAGAAAATTCCGCTTATGCTTCCAATCAAAATTCCGCTCCTTACAGTGGAATGAGACCGTGTTTTTTCTCGGGCCGCACTTCACGCTTGGATTTGAGGAATTCCAGGGACATGGCAACGTACGCCCGGGTGTCCGCCGGCTCGATCACATCATCCACCATGCCACTGGCCGCAGCCTTGTAGGGAGTGGAGAATTTTACCCGATATTCTTCCATCTTTTCGGCCAGAACAGCTGCTGGATCTTCAGCCTCTGCAATTTCTTTCCGGTACAGCAAATTCACTGCACCTTCGGCGCCCATGACGGCAATTTCCGCCGATGGCCAGGCCGCCACCCGGTCGGCCCCCATGCTGCGGGCGCACATGGCCAGATAAGCACCACCGTAAGCTTTTCTCACCACGACGGTGACTTTGGGAACAGTGGCCGCACCATAGGCAAAGAGCATTTTGGCCCCATGCCGGATAATGCCACTTTATTCCTGATGAACACCGGGCATGAATCCCGGAACATCCACAAAAGTCACCAGAGGAATATTGAAGGCGTTGCAGAAGCGCACAAAACGCGCGCCCTTGGTGGATGAATCGATATCCAGAACTCCAGCCTTGTGCTTGGGATTGTTGGCAACCACACCCACGGTGGAGCCTTCAATCCGGCCAAAGCCGATGATGAGGTTGGGCGCGTAATGTTCCATCACTTCCATGAAATCGCCACGATCGAGCACCCGCTTGACAATTTCATGCATATCATAAGCCATGCGCGGGTTGTCGGGAATGATGATGTTCATGGACTCATCTTCGCCCACTACTTCTTCATGATCTTCTTCGTAAAAAGGAGGATCGTCGGTGTTGTTGCTGGGCAAAAAGCTGAGCAGTCGTTTGGCAATTTCGATACCCTCGCCGCCACTTTCGGCCACGAAGTGAACCACACCCGAATAATGGGAATGACTTTCCACTCCTCCGAGGGCCTCGGCAGTAACTTCTTCTCCGGTGACCTGTTTGATCACCGACGGGCCGGTGATGTACATCTGACCTTCATGACGCACCTGGATGATGAAATCGGTCAGAGCAGGTGAGTAAGCCGCACCACCTGCGCAGGGCCCGCTGATGATGCTGATCTGGGGCACCACTCCGCTGGCTTTGATGTTGCGGTAGAAGATATCACCGTATCCGGCCAATGCATCCACGCCTTCCTGAATGCGCGCGCCACCGCTGTCGTTGACAAAGATGAACGGATCACCGGTCTTCAGGCTGTCGTCCTGCAGTTCACTGATTTTGCGCGCCGTGGCCTCTCCCACCGCGCCTCCAACGACAGTAAAATCCTGGCTGGCGGCATAAACGGGCCGGCCGTTGATCAAACCGTAACCGGTGACCACACCTTCACCCGGAAAATCTTTTTCAGGCATACCGAAATCGGTGCACCGGTTTTTCATGAAGGGGTGGGTTTCCTGGAAAGTATCGGGATCAAAAAGCTGGGCCAACCGTTCCCGGGCCGTACGCTTGCCGGCGGCATGCTGTTTGGCGATGCGTTTTTCACCACCACCAAGATATAATTCAGATTTCTTCAGCCGCAGTTTCTCAATTGGGGAGTCGGACATTGGTATTCTCCTGTTTCCTGCGCAGGGGTTGTTTTTTCAGATTACCCCTGAACCACTGTGCTTACTTACCGGGATGTTAACACTTGGTCCGCGATTGTCAAATTTTTGACAACCTTTTTACAACATGTGTTCGGCTCTCTCAAATCAGACTTTAATAACTTATTTTACAATATGTTAAAAACATGGAAAAAGGCTAGACCTTCCAGTTTCTTTTCAAATACTGGGCTTGAAAACCCGCCGGAGGGCAAATGCATTCAAAGCCAGAGAAATATTTGAATGGAGGCCATGCCGTCAATTCCAAAATCATCAAATTGCTGACCATGCCCATCCAGTTCCTGGTAATCATGGCCATCAACACCAGCCCAGGTCTCGGTGGTGGTCTGATCCCAGTCTTCCACCACGAAATTCAGACCAAAGGCCGCCTCGATGGTGAGAAAAGACACCGGTTGCCATGAAGGGCGAAGCCCCAGAGTGAAAATCCAGCGCTGGGTGTGACGATCCAACTCGAATGTATCGTAAAGATTGCTCACCTCTTGAAGCATCAGACTGCGTTCCTGATGCACGATCCATTCGTAGAGCACCCCCCCATACCCGACGACGGCGAACTGATTCTTCTTCTTGATGAGACGCCCCGCCTGGAAGCGCACCCACCCGTGTTCTTCACGAATATCCTGGGGCACTTCCAGCAACCCGTGCTGGGCCTCGGGTGCATTCAGATACCAGCTGCGGGTTTCCTCTTTGCGCAGGTAATCATCCGGACCGGCAGAAACAGCAAGCTCCCAGCGTCCACCCAACCAGGTGCGCACCGTCAGGCCATTGTCCCA
>JAOZJV010000273.1:0-2578 GCA_029935695.1 Candidatus Krumholzibacteriia bacterium
TCCAGTCGGCCGGACCACTGAGATACACACCGCGATTGACCAAATGTTGAACGTCTGAACTACCGGCAAGGACTTCATTTTCAGCCCGTTGAAAATCGGTGTAACGGTGCCTGAGCTGCAGCTGGGGCTGGGCCAGAAGCCAAATGGCCATCACCATGACAATGAAGGGAAGAATTGTTTTTTTGAGCATCGAAAGAAATAGAGCAGAGGTTGCCGTTCTGCGGCGAATACGATGCACCAGCCAGGCCAACGTCAATACGACCACGCCTAACACCGTGTAGGAAAAACCATACCAGCCCCAGGCCCCTTGAAGCACCAAAGCCAGGGCCAGCATCCACCAGAATTGTCCAGTGGACAGTCCCGCATTCTGGCGGCGCAGGGCTGCTGTCAGGGCTGCGAGACTGAACAGTACAAAAGGTGGTGGCAGTTGGTTCAGATGCCCGATTTGGGCGTGGGTGTAGGGGGCGCCAATCATGGCCAATGCCGCCACCCCGGCCGCCCAGCGGGATCCACCCGATGCCAGCCAAAGCGTGGCCATGCCCGCTGCGGCCAGAATCAGGCTTCCCAAAAAGGCGGTGTTGTACAGACCCGATGCCGTGGGAGAAAAGAGCCAGCGCACGGGCAGAACCAACCAGGCCTGGCCCAGCAGAGAATCCATGAAGCCCAGGGCGCCTGGAACAGGAAAGAAAATGGGAAGATTCATCCAGTGGGAAACATGAGTCCAGTGGCGAGCACTCCATTCCAGGAGCCCCATCTGCAGCAAAGCATCAATTCCACCAAAAGGGCCGACCACGCTGCCGGAAAAATTTTTCCACACGGGCCCCAGAAAAGAAGCGATCAAAATGATGACGCCGAGCCAGGAAAGTACTGCGATGGATTTTTCCCTGCTCATTCATCCCCCTGGTCAGGCAGGGTGTACCCGCGCCTTTCCAAATATCGCCCCATGATGCTGGAAGTCAGAATAACCAGAGGAACCGAAATCAGCAACCGCACAAGGGAAAAGCGAATCCCCAGAATGGAGGCTTCGATGATGGTCATGGGCACCATCACCAGAGATGCCGCACTCATATAGGCCAGGATGGAGCTGAAACGGGCGCCTTTGCCGTGAAGGGCGTGGGCCACGGGAAAAGCAACAAATGTTCCGCCCACGGTGGTGGCTGCCAGCAGAATGGACCAAACATACTTCATGGGCCCGCCGGCGTGGCCAAAATTTCGCTCCACCGTTTCCCGGCTCACCCAAACATCGAACAAACCGATCAGCACAAAAGCCGGGGGAAGAATTTTCAGCATGGTCAGGGCGAATTTTGAAAAGTTTGACCAGACAGCCTGGCCCTGGTCCTGTCCCGCCATGAATGACCAGATGATGAAAACCGCAAAAGCCACATAGGTGCCAAGATGAAGCAGGCGCTTTTTATTCATTACGACCACTCTCCATAGGCAATCCCCATCACCACAGAGATCACCAGGGCAATGAAAAGGGCCACACCGTTGCGCATCAGAGCCATGCGCACGCCGAAATAGGCGCGTTCCACAGGAAAGGTGATCATGCCCACCATCATCAAAGAGGTGACGAATCCGGCCACTACCATGGTGGGAACACCTTGCTCCACCAACACTCCGGCCAGGGGATAGGAGATGAAACCGGGGATCATGGTGAGGGACCCGATGCCCAGGGCGGATGCCAGGCCGTACCACAGGTTTGACGCACTCAGGAGTTTGACGATCAGGGAATCGGAAACAAGCAGAACAAAAGAAAGTAAAATCAGAAGGTGAAGATAACCCGGCAGAATACGCCGTAATTTTTTGAAAGTCACCCCCAGGGCTTTCATGGTTTTACGCCGGTCGGCGACGACCGAAAGAACAAGGGCCGCCGCCGCTACGCCGTACAAAGCTATCATGGGTCAGCTGCCAACCTGTCGCACAGAATCAATGACCGTGCCATCGACCCACTTGATGGCCGCCACCACTTTCTCACCCAGCACCGGCTTTTCAGCCGCGCCGCCACAAATCTCTTCCACCTCGGATTTGATTTCATCCAGGGTGCGCAGGGGCAGGCTGCTGCCGCTCAGTTGCTCGTGCAGATCGCGCCGCAACGGGTTGATGGCGATGCCGCGCTCGGTGACGATCACGTCGATCAGTTCGCCGGGCCCGCAAAGGGTGGTCACGTGGTCCACCACCACCGGAATACGATCACGGAAGCTGGGGATGGGCAGGATGGTGCACTTGCTGGCCAGGCAGTTCTGCCAGCCGCCGATGCCGTGCAGCAGGCGGCCGTCGCTGTGGGTCACCACATTGGCATTGAAGTTCACATCCACTTCGGTGGCACCCAGCACCACCGCGTCGAGCATGGACGCAAAGTTGCCTTTGCCGTGCCAGTTGTAACTGGTGAACGGAGAGGTGTTCTGGTGGCCGGGATTTTCGCGCATGGAGCGCACGCCTTCGAGGTCGAATGTCTGGCCGTCGAGGATGTAGTCGGTCAATCCTTCTTCCAGCATATCGACCAGGTATTGGGTGGAGCCGCCGCGCACGAAGCGGGCCTTGATCTTGCGCTGGCGCATCATGTCGCGCAGGAAGAGGG
>JAOZJV010000273.1:2588-5462 GCA_029935695.1 Candidatus Krumholzibacteriia bacterium
TGGGCGAAGCTCAGGGCAGTGCCACCGGCGCCGGCCTGGAAGCTGAAGCCATCCTGAACAATACCGGCTTCGTCGCAGAACCGGGCCGTCAGTTCAGCAATGAGCAGACGGTCGGGAGACTTGGTGATCTGGGTGGTGCCGCTGACAATTTTGGTGGCATCGCCGATGCTGTCCATGACCACCACCTGGTCCACATTGTTGCCCTGAATTTGCCAGGGAATGCAGGGAAATGGCACCAGATTATCGGTCACGGCGATGACATGATCGGCGTATTCACTGTCGGCCAGGGCAAAACCCAGCAGGCCGCAGGCCGTGGGGCCGCGGTCGCCGGTGGCGTTACCAAAAGGATCAGCTGTGGGCGCGGCGATGACGGCGATATCAATTTTGACGTCTCCGTCCTGAATAGCCTGGTATCGCCCGCCATGACTGCGAAGCACAGCCATGCCTTTCATTTTTCCCCGGGTGCAGTAGTCGCCCAAAGGACCATTCATGCTGCCTTCGATGTGGTGGATGACTCCACTTTCCATCAGGTCAATCATGCCGGCGTGGCAGGGAAAGCTCGCGCTGGGGAACCAGCGCAGATTTTTGACACCCAATTCGGCGGCGGCCGCAAATACGGCATTGGCCACATGATCGCCGTTGCGCAAATGATGGTGCGTGCTGATGGTCATGCCATCGCGAAGGCCCGCGTTGACCAGGGCATCCTTGATGCTGGCTACGGTTTTGTCACCGTCGGCCGGGTAATCAGCACTGCTGCGGATAGGAGCTCCGCGCTTGCGTCCTTCAGGCCTGAATTTGCCCACACCCTGAAAAGGGACAGCGGCCTGGCCGTTGATCTGCTCGGGCACCATGCGCCCGGCGGCGTTCTTCACCAGTTTCGTCATCACTCGCCTCCCTTTTCCGTCATTATCCCATTGCAGCGGGCACCGGGTTTGTCGTCGGCATCACGCCAGTCATCTGTTAATAAGCCAACCTTGATGGCCACTTCGATGGTTTTCAAAGCCCGTTTCACCACCGGCGCATCAATCATTTTGCTGCCCAGGCTGACCACTCCAAGGCCCTGGGCTTCGGCCACCTCAAAAGCTTTCACAATTTTTTTGGCCCGGTCCATTTCGGCAGCCTCGGGAGCGAAAGCTTCATGCACCACCTGGATCTGCCGGGGATGAATGCAACCTTTACCCACAAAACCAAGACTCTTGGCTTCGATGATGGAGTCGCGCAAAGCATCCATGTCATTCACGTCGCTGAACACGGTGTCGATGGGCTGAACGCCAGCTGCTTTGGCTCCGTTGATGACCTGGGACCTTGCCCAGAAACTTTCGGTGCCCTGGTTGGTGCGCTGGGCACCGATATCCGCCGTGTAATCTTCCAGACCCACCGCCAATGAAACGACATTTTTATGGGCGCAGCCTATTTCATAAGCCTTCCACGCCCCCAGCGCCGATTCGATGATGGGCATCAGCAACACGGGATGGTTGTCCCCGCAATTTTTTTGGATCTCATCAATACGCTCGGCCACGGCCGTGATCTGGGCAGGATCTTCCACCTTGGGAATCAAAACAACATTCACGTTGTGAGGAATAATCCACTGCAGATCTTCGAGGCCTCGCTCACCCTGGTTGATGCGCACCATGCGCTCCGCACCGTAAAAATTAACCACGCGCAAAGCATTGCGGACCAGGCAGCGGGCCGCATCTTTTTCCGTTGGCGCCACGGAATCTTCCAGGTCAAGGATGATGCCGTCGGGTTCATGCAGTCCCGCGTTCACATAAAATTTTGGTTCATTGCCCGGCAGGTACAACCGGCTGCGGCGCAGACGATCCTGGCCGCTTTCGTAACGGCAATGATCGTTCATGGGAAGCAGAAACTCGGCGGCAGGTTCGTGACCCGTCCGGCGCACGGCGGTCTCCAGACGCGCAGCCAGCGTGAAAGGCAAAGCGCCCATGTCATTGACGGTGATGGTGGCATGTTCCACCCCCATCACCTCACACCCCTGGCGCATCATGGCCTGGATGCTACCTCCGAACATTCCTTCAACCTTTGATTTCAGTTGGATTTGCAGACCGCCGCTGGATTGTATTTCTACAGCTACGTGGCAGTCAGAGCGAACCCTGGGACCTTTTTTTCCGGCCTCACCGATCGTTGGCATGGGACACGCCTTTCGCGTACGAACGCAGGGTGCTCAGGCCGCACCCGGGCCATTTCTGTGTGGGGTTAAAAATGGTCCAGAAGAGCATGGGGGGCAAGGCGGAAGGGTAAAATTTCAAAATGTTGATGGTTCATTTTCATGGATTCGCGTTGCGACTCTGCGGCAAGTCTCACCCAACTTCTCTGGCCATGTAAAGTAAACCCGTACTTTCGCCGTGACCAAAATGTAAAAGATATTGCCAATATGTGACTTACCAAACAGGGGGGTTCATTTTTGTTGATAACTTGAGGACCCAAAAAATGGAGGAATTTTTTCATTTTTATGTGATTATCGTAACCTCCATATTTTTCAGCTATTTGGGCTTACAAAGCATGTCAAGTTCAGCCTTGTGGAAAACACTCCAAACCTGTGGATAACTCGTGGAGAAACTCAAATACAAAACTGCGGGCGAAAGGCTTTGCTCCCTTTTCGCCCGCAGTTAGCTTTCTCATTTTGTTTTTTGCATTCCAATGTTTACCCCTAAAAGGATCGAGTTCCTCGGGGATAAGAATGGGGCACCTGACTTTACATCAACCCTTGGCCACTTCACCGAGGGTGGCGGCAAAAAGTTTCCAGATTTTTTGAACGGAGCTGATTTGAACCTTTTCATCCGGCGAGTGGGCCCCGCGGATGTTCGGTCCAAAAGAGACGATGTCCAAATCAGGATATTTCTCTGTCAACAAGCC
>JAOZJV010000274.1 GCA_029935695.1 Candidatus Krumholzibacteriia bacterium
CCCGCCGCACCGAAGTGGCTTTGCGTTTCAATGAAGCTTTTGCCGGCCTGCCCGGTTTGCGTTTGCCCACTGAAGCTGACTGGGCTACTCATGCCTGGCACCTTTATGTATTGCGGCTGGACCCTGAGGTGATCGACGGTGGCCGCGATGGTTTGATTGCCGACCTGACTGCCAACAACCTTGGCTCGTCGGTTCACTTCATTCCCTTGCATCATCATCCTGTTTTTGCTGAAGAAGGTGCTGTATTCACGGAACAATTGCCCGAAACCGAAAAGTATTTCCGCAGCGCCGTGAGTCTGCCACTTTTCCCGGGTATGAGTGATCAGGACGTGGAGGATGTCATCACCGTGGTGACCGAAAGCGTGAAGAGCCGGATCATCTGATGTCATCAGAGGCAGGCAGCACCAGGGGCAGCAAATCCACTTTAAAAGTGGACCGGGTGGACTCGCCCCCTCAAGATTGGGAGCAGTTGCTGGACGCCGACCCCTGCGCCGATTATTTCCACACCACCTGCTGGACCTGCAGCGCCCGGGATCATCACCCGGACCTGGAAGCTTTCTGGATCACTGCCCGCCTGGGTGGAGAACTTGTGGGTGGCCTGGCTGGTGTGCGCAAATCCAGCCCGGTGGTGCGTTGGGAGAGCAATCTTGAAGGCACCAGCGGCGGACCGTTGCTGCACTCTTGTCTTGCCGCGGCTGACCGGCAGCATGTGTATCAGGAATTGATGGTTGCATACCTGGATTTGCGTCCTTCGGGCCTGGGCACAACCTGTGTCTCGCTCAATCATCCCCAGGAAGAACAATACGGCCGGTGGCTGCGCGAAAGCTCAGTTGGTTGGGCTTGTCACGATACGCCGGCGGCGGTTATTGCTCTGGACGGTGGTCTTGAATTCGTCGAGATGAACCTGATGAAAAAGAACAAACGCAACGAGCGCAATCGTGGGCTGCGCCGGGGCGCGAGCATAAAAATCACCAACGATCCGGACCTGCTGGCGGCCTACTATCCCATCTATGAAAAAGCGAGTCAGCGCTGGAATCTTCCGGCGGCACCTTTGCCATTTTTGCAGGCTTTGATGACTGATGAAAGCTTGGTTCAGCCGGGAATATCCCGGACATTTTTTACTTGTGTGCTGCTCGATAAGCAAGTGATCGGCGGTCATCTGAATCTTCAATTCAAAGACCGGGTGATTGCCTGGAATGGTGTTACGGATCCCCAATTTGCCAGAACTCACTTTCCGGCCACTCTGGCGGTGTGGGGCGATATCGAAGAATCCTGCCGGCGGGATGCCCGATTGCTGGATCTTGGGGGCAGTGGTGGCGTGGTTTCACTGGAGGGTTTCAAAAAGAATTTTGGCGCTTCCAGCGAGACCCGCGGCCATTATGTGCTGGACTCCATGGGCATGAAAATTCTTCGGGGAGGACGGAATTTATTGCGTGGCTTGCGGTCCCCATCTTCGGGTGAGGCACCCCAACGCTGGCATGACAAAGATCCCAATGAGGACGTGAACTCATGAGGTTGGTCCGGGCGGGAGGCCGCATTCTTTTCAGCCGGGTGGGGCAGGTTCTGGCCAACGCTTTTGTGGTCATGGTTGTGGCCAGCACCCTTGGGCCCACGGGCCAGGGGCATTACAGTTTGACCGTGGCGGTGGCCATGCTGCTGGGCTCCCTTTTGGGTGGCGGCATGGGGCTGGCGGCGGTTCCTCCCTTAAGGCAGGACCGGGTGCCTGCTGCCAGAATGTTGAAGGCTCAACTGCTCTGGGCCGGATCCATGATCTGTATCATGGGGATACTGGCTTATTTGACTCTATCGGGCAACACCGCTGAGTTTTTTGCCCAACACCTGGGCTGGTTCCCGGGGGTGGGTTTTGCCGCGATGGTGGCGGCCGCTTCCATTCTGGGCTTTGAAATTTTCTCCTACGATTTGCTGGCCCGGGGCCGGTTGGTGATTTCCGCTGCCGTCAACGGTGTGCGTGCCATGGCGCATTTGCTGGTGGTTCTTGTATTTTGGATTCTGGGGGAACTGACCTTCGGCAAGGCTGTGGGTGCTTTTGCATTGGCCCAGTTTATGGGCGCCCTGGTTGTGCTGGTGATTCTCTTGAAAGATGTGCGCCGCCGGCCTCATCCCGAACCGGTGGGTGGCGAAGATATTTCCGGTGATTTACCTGAAGATCTGGACCGTCGTGGCCTCGGAGGTTTGATTCTCTTCAATCTGCGCCGGGGCTGGCTGGGGCAAATTTCGGCTGTGGCCTACTTTCTGCTGTTGCGTCTGGATCAGGGTTTGCTTGAACATTTTCGAGGCGCCGCAGAAGTCGGCATTTATTCGGTGGCCGTTTATGTGGGCGAGATACTATGGTTGCTTCCAGGGGCCCTGACACCTCTGCTGGTTCACAGCTCGGCCCGGCATCAGGGCGATCCCGACCGCGACCGCACCGCCGCCCGGGCTCTGCGCATCGGGTTTCTGCTGACACTGGTGGCGGGGCTGCCGCTGTTTTTCCTGGCCAAACCCCTGTTGGGGTTTCTGGCTGGAGGAGAGTATCTGGCATCCGGAGATTCGCTGCGGGCCCTTCTGCCGGGAATCATTATTTTTGCTCCCGGTGCTGTGTTGGCCGGCGATTTTATCGGTCGCGGGAAACCCCACTGGAACACCCAGGCCAGTGCCTTGACGGTTTTGGTCAATCTGATTGCCGCCTACTTCCTCATTCCCCGTTATGGAGCCGTGGGTGCAGCATGGTCCAGCACCATTGCTTATTCAGTAGGATCGGCCATGATGCTGATGCGGTTCCGGCAGGCCACCGGTTTTGGCTGGGGAAAGGTCTTCTTTGGGCGACGCAAGGCCTGGGCCAGACAAATTTTTCCGCCTCGTTCTCGGTAATTCCCCTGCAGATTGAGATCTCTCTGTTTGACCATTTTCAGTTTTATTCTTAGCATAATTTGAAGATACAAGATTCGGGAGTCCTGTACAGGTAAGCATGTTATCTGGCAAGCACTCGCTCAGCCAAGTCTTGATATGATCTGCTTAAGGGGGAAAAATGAAACGCATCAGTGTGTTCGCCTGCCTCGCGTTCACCTCGATTTTTGCCTTCAATACCTTCGCTGCCGAACTGCCTCAGCGGGCCCGCGGTCACGATGGTGTTTACCATGGTGGTTCTGCCCAATTCACAAAATCCGGTCGCGACACGGTTTTCCTCATTGGCCCCTGGGGCAGCGGAGCCCAGGTCAACGGCCAGTTCCAGAACGAACAGGGAGCTCCCGCCTGGAACAGCTGGACTCACTGGGATGTGACCCAGATAACTGAAACCCACTGGCATGTAAGCGATTATGCCGCTTCCAATCTGAATGCCACGCCGGGCAACCTTGCTGCCTATTGCGGCGATGCTGCTTATGCATCCTGTGACCCTGATGATCCCGTTGGCGGCTACGGCAACAGTTGGCACGACATCCTGGAGTTCAACTATGTTGTTGCCGATGCTTCCATGGGTTGCACCATGACCGTCAGTGGCATTTTCAACAGCAACACCGAGCCGGGCTATGATTACACCACCTTCCGTTTTGACACGGCTGATGCTCCGGTGGATCAATCCATCAATGACGGGATCCACTCCGCTGAGCCCTTCAATTACAGTCACGCTTATGGCCCTGCTGATTATGTTGGCCAGAACAATAATGAAGTGTGTTTCCAAATTGTTGTCACCAGTGATAGTGGTTGGTCGGATGAAGATTGTTCCTACTGGGGCGACGGCGCCTGCCAGGTTGATGACATCACTGTTCAATGCACAAACGGCAACTACTATTATTTCACTGACTTCCAGGCTGAAAGCCTCAATCCATTCATTCCGACATTCCCTCCCGGGGTTGGCGATTTTGCCGAAATTTGGACTCACCTGGAAGATGTTGATCCCTGCATCAGCAACTACAGTGCACAGGTTGCTTTCATTGATGACGGCACCCAGGTTGAGGGCGTTGGTCCCAGCTATTGCCTGAATTGGTGTTATGGCCCTGGTGGTTACATTGTCAATACAACGGGCGGGGCCAGCGTTGACGGTCATCTGTGGAACGTCGTTGAGAGTCCTGTCGTGACCTGGCCCGGGGCAGAGTTTCTTGGTGCCGAGGTGGAATTTGACATTTACCGCCACGAAGATCTGTCAGCCGATGCGCCCGGAATTTTCTATAATTGGGCTGTGCGCTCCACTGCTGACGAAGCAGCTTATCCTATTGCCTCGCGATCTTGGATGGATCGTACCTTTGTTTATTACGGCGGTCCGGATTATGTCAGGGCCGGTGATGTCGTGTCTGATCTTATGGAGCCCGGTGTGACCCATGCGCAGGTTCAGTTTTCTTGTTTTGAGCTGGGATACGTTTGGGGCTGGGACGGCGACGATGGCTATCCCGCACCATATTTCGACAACGTCAGTTTCAAGGCTTTCCAGGCCGAGGGCCCGGGCATGTACACCCGCGAAATCGACATTGCCCAGGATAATTTTACCGAAATCGGAGAAGAAGTAGACTTCAGCGACCTCGCTGTAAATAACGTTCGTTTTGATGGTGCTATGAACAAGGCAGTTGGTGGCGAAGAGCACAACATTCCTCGTGACTCCATCCTCTGTGATGTTGCTTCGGTGCGTGTTGGTGGTGAGCTGACTTCTAACCGTCTGGTTTACACGATGCAGCGCAATCCGGTTTTTGACAGTGTTCGTGACCCTGATTGGGGTGTTTCAGGTGCCACACCTGGTATAGAGCAAAATTACCAAACCCATTATTGTTACGACCTGCCTGATTCTGGTTTCCTCTTCCCCGGTGATGTTCTTCATTATTATTTCGAAGCCACTGATGAAGTAGGGCACACCGACCCCCAGACCTCAACCCTGCCGGTGGATATTTCAGGCTTTGGCGATTTCAGCACTCCCACCGCTTACCACACCGGGTTTCAGGTTCATGCCCTGCCCAGCATTGATGCCGATGGATCTCAACCCGGTATTCTGCTGTGGAATGACTTTGGCAACCGTGGTGGAGAGAACGAATGGTATTCGGCTTTGGCGGGGTTGGATTTGGTCAAGGGTGTAGATTACGATGTCTATTACACCAATGGCCCTTCCTCGGGAGTGGGCTGTGGTCTTGGCGGACGCGCGGTTTATGAGCAGATCAAGAATTACACAGATTTGCTGTACACCTGTGGTGACCTGGGAGTCATCACCATCTCCAATGGTGATTTCGACAATGATGCCGGACGTGACATTCAGTTGCTGAATGACTGGTTTGCTTTTGGCGAGGGTCGCGATGCCTTTTTCACCGGGGATGAATTGGTTACCGACTTGAGTCAAGCCGGTGCCTTGACCAGTGGTTTCGTCAACGACATGATGAATGTTCAGTTGCACACCAATAACATCAGGCCCCTGATCAACAATCAGACAACTCCTCTGATTCTTCCAGTGGAACAAAACAGTGTATTCTACACCACCACAG
>JAOZJV010000275.1:0-2405 GCA_029935695.1 Candidatus Krumholzibacteriia bacterium
ATTACTTGGTGAACAATCTCGCTCACAAAAGGTGATGCATTCCTGAAATTTCAAGAAACTGTATCTGTATTATTAAAGAAAACAACGAAGTTCTATTCGATCGTATTGGTCTTAATTTTATCTCACGGCATTGGTGGCTTGAAGATCAAATTACAAGTTTCTGGAAACTGATGGGGCATTTTCTGGTGCCTAATGAGGGGAATGTCTGGCTTCGCCTGGAATCGGGTGAATGGTTTTCTGTAGATGGAGACAACCAGGAAGAGCTGCGAGAGCACTTGAAAAGGGCAATATCCATTTGGGTCAGGGCCCTTGGAGATAGTTATAAAAACTTTAAATACCTGAATGATGAGGCACGGTTTGCCTTGTTCATGGATGCAGATCGTTTCCGGGCATGCGTGGAGGACGAGGATGAAATTCCTGGCAATTTCTATGTTGGGTTTGATGCTGATTGGTGTTGGAGCACAGATGGGGATATTGTTCTCACGCCACATTTTCGAATCACAAATTTTTGGCCTGAAGCCTCTGAATGGGCACCACAGCAGGAAATCCAGGAAGACCGGGTTTTACTTTCAGCTGATCAGGTCGGTAAAATTCTCTGGGATGATTACTGGATAAAGATTGAAGATAAATTCAAAGCCGTGGAAATAGAATTTGAGTTTTTACGCGCCCTTGTTGAGGTGGGGGATGCACCGCAACAACCGACAGTATTTTTCTTTGCAACACCTGAAGAGCGCATGGACCAAGCCGATCAATATCTTGGCGGAAAGTACATCCGCCCTATGGATAAACTGTCAAAGGAGCTGCTGCTTTCTCCTGATATCCACAGCATGGAGGTCACCGGTGGGGTGATGGAAGGAAGGGTGGCGGTCTTCAACCATACCCCGAAGGTTCAGAGTGACTATTGTCTCATGATTCCGCTGGCTGGTTATGGGGAAGCCGAGATCGAAAAAACTATCGAGTTCATCTGTTACGGCTGGCAGGATATAGATTTTGACGCATCCTGGTTGATCCGCGGATTGCAAGTCAACCTCAAACCCTATGAGGAGTTCTTCGTATTGTGGAACCGGAGTCTGACCCAGGCCTCGAGCCTGAATGAACAGTTATTTTCTCTGCTGTCTCAAAGTGCCATTCAGGACCGGATGTTTGTTCTTGCTCACTTGTTGAGCGGGTTTATTTCCAAGCTGCAAGCCAGGACGGCAGTGGGCGCAACGAAGAGAGAACAATCAAAGAGGGACATGGAAAAGGCCACCCGGAAATCAAAAGCATTGGCCCAAAGAAAATTCACAGTCCGAAAAATTTCCGGTTTGGAAGTGATGGGAAATATCAGTGATGGCGAAACGAGGGTGTTCAAGGAGTTCAGCCAACTGATCAGCAAGGGTGCGGATGAGGCTGAGAAATTATCAGAACAGATTGAAGAAATAGGAAAATCGCTCCGCCACACCGCCGAATTGGAGGAACGCCGGCAGGCAAAAAACAGGGAACAGTTGTTTGAAAGGGAAGAAAAATCCAGCAAATTGCTCAACCGGGTTTTGGCCTTGGTTGCAGTGCTTGCTGCTATCCCTCTTTTGGTGGGGGAATATGATACTGCTGCCTTGTCCTCGGCAATCCCCTGGGCCCAAATAAAATTCAACACTCCTTTTTCCTTTTGGGGCTTTGGTCTTCAGTTCACTTTCTGGACTGCCCTGGTGACTTTCGGGCTCACCATCTGGGCTCTCACCAAGACAATGCGCCCGGAGAAAATTCCTGATTCAGAGAAGGCCCAGCGGGTGGTGCAGGTAAGAGAGTTTTCAGAAGCTATTTTTGCCGGTTACCGGGGGTACGTTCATGAGGAGATGAAACAAAAGGTCATCTTCGACAGGATCCTTATGGCCTCCACAAAAGATGAGGATGCGCTGGCATTAGTTAATACCTTCGATGTGAATCTGGCTCATGTGGCCGCAGGTGCCATCGACCAGTGCAAACTGTGGCAAGAGAGCCTCGGCTTTCCAGAGGATGAAGAAGCCTGGGCAGAGGACATGGATAAGAAGATCTGCAGTTTTGTTCTCTTGGGTGAAGTTTTCGACCTGCGCCCGGAAATGCTTCGTTTGCCGGTAACCCTTGGCTTGTACCGATTCATGTATGCTGCGGGTAATTTGGTGAGTTCTCCGGTTTCAGACTATGAATTCAACAAAGTGATGACCCGATTTGGCTACTCGGAAGATGAAATCGAATACATCAACACCTGGGGACAACAGGAAGAACACACCCAACTGACAGCAACCAAATTCGTGGACGCCTATGTTGAAGCCGGCATCGATATTTTTCACAAGGTGGATTTCTCTGAACTCAATCGTTGAACCGTTTGCCACCCCATCGTTCGACGATGATGTCATCGTATTTGTCGGCGGTGTAGCACAGGGCTCCGA
>JAOZJV010000275.1:2415-5457 GCA_029935695.1 Candidatus Krumholzibacteriia bacterium
ACCTCTTTGGTGCAGGTTTCGGCTACCACCGAGTGGCTGTAGGCAATGTCCCCATCGGTGTCGATAGTGAAGCCGCCAAAAACCATGGTGTGGTTTTCCACCAGCAGATAGCGCATGCACGATTCCGTAACCTCTGCTCCGAGGGCTACGTAGGCGTTGAATTGCACGATGTTGTTGGTGTCCCGCCAGGATGTGACGGAAACATGGACAGTGGCTGATCCGGAAGTAACGCGCCAATGGGGGCGGTCTGTGCTGGCGGTGGCCCCCGCTTCACCATAAAGATCCACCATCATTTTACTGATGCGTTCATAGGCTTTCTTATGCTCCTTGTTGTCAAAATCCATCTTAATCTCCTGCTTTCGGTTCCACCACAACATTGCCCTTGAGGCTGCGCACGAGCACTTTTTTCGGGCGGTCAGATTTGTTTTTCCGCAAAATCTCACGCAGGGCAGGGTTCAGGTTTTCATCCAGCAACCCTTCCCATTCCTTGAGGTTGGCCGGTTTGTCAGTGTGGTTGTTGAGCCACTCCACGAAGGTTTTGTCCCACTGGATCTCCAGACCCCGTGAAGCATAACGATCGCCGGTGACACTCAAGAGGTTTTCCTTGATCCAGAGTTTACCTGCCGATGATTTGGCCCCGGCCTCGGTGATGACCAAATCACACTGGTCCAGGAAATCCTTGCCCAGGGTTTTTTGAAGAAAGCCGGGGTCCTTGGCTTGAGTTTCAGATTCGGTCTCGGCGGCGCAAAATCCGATGGCCCCGGTGGAGCTGCCGGAGGCCCCGCCAGCGGAACCGGCGGTGGCGATGATCACCACGTCACTGAAGTAGGCTTTCTGTCCGCGGTTGTCTTTCAGTACGCCGGTTTGCAGGGTTCTGGCCAGCAACGCCCGGATGGATGAATGGCAGAGATGAATGTTGTCCCACCACACCACACACCAGGGGGTTTGTTGCAACGGGTCGTGGGGCAGGGGATCGCCGTGACCGATATAGCCAGCTGGCGATCCGACCAGGGCGTTGATGTGGTTGTCCTGGGACAGCCCGGAAAAATCAACCCGCACCACCCGGTTGGCCGATCCAAAAACCGCCTCGGCCACACTTGCTGAAAGGTCTTCGGCAATGGTGGCTGCCTGGCCCTGAAGCAGTAACACAGCGTTGGGGCTTTTGGGCGCCAGATCCAAATCTTCGGTGGTGCTTTGCAGACGGAAAATAAAATCGTCAGCGTCAGATTTCTGCAGGAGATTGGTTTTCTTCAATCGCTTTTTCAAATCGTCCAGACCGGCGACGGTGTCGACGGGCATACCGACTTTTTTCTGCACGATAACCCGGGCATCTTCAATGGTGACTGTGTCTTTTTCCTGGGTGATGGCTGCGGCAATGCAATGGTCCAGCAGATCCAGGGCCTTGTCCGGGAAACGGCGGTTGCGCATGAAGCGGCCGGCCATGTCGACGAGTGATTCGAGGGTGTCGTCATCAACATTTACTCCTCGTTTTTCCAGCAGGCTGTCGCGGAAAGACTGGAGAATAACCAGAGTGTGCTGGGCAGAAATTTCGTTGATGAGGACGGGATTGAAACGACGCTCCAGGGCCGAATCGGCGGTGATGTGTTTGCGGTATTCAACATCGGTGGTGGCCACGATGCAGGCAATTTCGCCACGGGCCAGGGCAGGTTTCAGGAGTGAGGCCACATCGCCTTTTCCCTGGGCACCGCCGGCGCCCATGATGGTGTGCACTTCATCAATAAAGAGCAGGATTCCATCCTGGGCGGCTTCCTTCAGAACAGCGGAAAGACGTTTTTCGAGTTCGCCCACAACTCCGGCCCCGGCGACAAGGGCCGTGGCCTGCAGAGAAATAAGCCGGCAACATTTCAAGGGCTCGGGAACCTCATTGGCAACAATGAGCTGGGCCAGTCCTTCAATGATGGCGGTTTTGCCAACACCAGCGGGTCCAATCAGAGCGGGATTTCGTTTTTTCTCGCGGCAAAGGGTTTCCATGACCTGCCGGATTTCTTCTTCGCGTCCGAGCACTTTGCCCAATTTGCCATGACTGGCCAGTACGGTCAGATCTTCACCGAGTTCATCAAGGGTTGGGGTCGGATCCATGATTTTGGGAATGAAGTGGGTGTGGGCAGATTCCTCGGTGTCGGTTTCTTCAGGGGATGGATCTTCGGTGGGTGTGTGGTCTTTGTCCAGGTATGCCAGGACGGCGGAAATTACATCGCGATCGTTTGCTTTTTTATTGCCACGGGCCACTGCCAGAGCGACGGCTTCTTCAACCAGGATTTTGGTGGTGAGGGTCACGGTGTCGTTTGATTCATCCAAATGTTTGCCCATGGTTTCAACCAGGGCCTCGGCATCGATGCCGGGGATGAGATCTTCGGCCATGGGGCCGCGCTTTTCCAGCAGGACTTTGATCCACCAAAAAGTATTGGGGGGGCTCTCTTCAGAATAGGGGCCGCTTTCAAGAACTGACTGCAGAAGGAACTGAGCACTATCAGTCAAATGGTCGGTGTTTGGAGAATAAAGATTACTCATGGATACCATCCTGAAAGAGGGGAAAAGAGATTTGTAATTTTCCTTGATTGGGCATTAAAAGTCAAGATTACGGTTTTCGAATGCCGTGCTCAAAGGTCTTGAATACCTTCTTCCAATATGGTAGTTTCCAGTTGGGGATTGGAGGTTTGAGATGCGTACAGGATCCAAATGGGTCGTGGCACGGTATGGACATTGTATGGTTGCGTCAGGCTCGCCTGCAGGAACAGGTTCGAAAGAACAAGTTCCAGTGGGGCAGGGCCTGTTTTTTTTATACAAAGTCTTGCTGGTTTACGTATGTCTAAATAGAGGGTGCTGCCTGCAGCGCCACTATGTGATGTTGTTTGAATTGGGGGAAAAACCATGCGGACTATATGGTGGATTGTATTAATAAGCGTCGTGATGAGTATGGTGATTTCCCCCGCTCTGGGGGCCAACGAGGTTTTCCATGTGCCGGGCGACGCAACTACCATCGCTGGTGGGTTGGCGTTGGCTGCTGCGACCGATACCGTT
>JAOZJV010000276.1 GCA_029935695.1 Candidatus Krumholzibacteriia bacterium
AAATTTCCTTGTTTTCATAAAAAAAGAGCGGGACCTGGTCGGTGATCCCGCTCTGAACGCCATTCTTTGATGGCTGATAAGTTGGCCAACCTGTTCCGTCGGTCAGACTCCACTCCTAAACAGCAACACTCATGCCTCATTTTGACAAACACTTAAACAATCTGTAAGCCAATAAGTTCCAACATCTTAAAAAATATCACCACAGCATCAAATTGATACATTTCGATCATCTCGCAGTTTTCTGCGACTTCCCGCCGATGCCCTTCGCAGATTTCTGCGAGCACTAACTAAGCCTGGGCAAGCGAATAACAAAACGCGCCCCTCGCCCATCCACCCCCGGGTGATCATCCAAATCAAGATGCCCTCCCAAAGCCGAAACCATCTGGGCCGTCAGGCTCAACCCCAGCCCGCTGCCGGCGGCATGGGTTGTGAAATAAAGATCAAAAACCTTTTCCCGATTTTCAGGAGGAATTCCCGGTCCGTTGTCCGCCACCACCACCACAACTTCATCGCCCTTTGTTTCAGTACTGACTTCGATCACTCCCGAAGCTTCCATGGCTTCCACTGCGTTGCGCAGAAGGTTTTCCAGAACTTCAATCAGAAAACTGCGATCCAGAAGCACATCGTGATCGGCTACATTAACCCGAAACTCCATGTCGCTCATGCCGTGAGCCGAGGCGTGCACAGCCACCGTCTCGCGGATCAACTCTCCCAGATTCAGCCGCTGGGGCATGGGCTGGCGAGGAGTGGAAAACTCCAAAAACTGCTGGACGATTTTTTCAATGCGAGCGCTTTCATTCCGGATATGCAAGGCCTGATCCTTGACGCCGTCCTGGAGGTCGACCGTGCGCCCCATCATTTGGGCAATCATGTGAATGCTGTTCAGTGGATTGCGAATTTGATGAGCCACCCCGGCTGCCAGATGCCCCATGGCCACCAGTTTGCCGGCGCGCCGGGCCTCTTCTTCGCGCATGCGAAGTTCCCAGCCGACTTTTTCCACTTCCTTGTTGAGCACTGACAGGCGCTGCCAGCCAAGCAGCATCGAGGTGCCCAGAATCATGGTGCCCAGGAAAACCAGGCCACGCATCAACGCCCGGTTTTTGATATCCCGCCGCAGGCCCTGAAGCAGGGTGCCGTCCAGCCCCACCCTCAACATAACCTTGCTGCCATCACGCAAATCCACCAGGCGGGCCATTTCATAGACTGGTCCCTGAGGGGATGGAAATTCCCGGTAAATGTAGTTTTCATCCTCTTGAAGACTCCCCTGCTGCAGATCATCCACCGGCAGGGTAAAACCCACATCACTGGAAAAAGCCGCCTCCACGCCCGCCTCATCCTGGACAACCACGTAGCGAACACCGGGGCCTGCACTCAAAGACTTGATCAGGTTTCCCGGCCCCATTTCATCCAAAGGAACGGCGAGATTCTGGGGCAAAACACTGACAATAACAGCCCCACCCCGGGACCGGCGCACACCGGCAACAAACCGACCCTGATCAGAGTTGGGCTGCATGTGATAACCAAAACGGCGCGATTGCTGACGACCACTGAGTAAATGTTCCAGAAATCCCTCGGGCAAGGGGCCATCCAATTCGTTGGTCTGATCGGGGGCGTGACTGGCCAATTCCAGGTTTCCCTGAGCGTCATACAGCATGATGCGGAACAGCCCGAGATAGTTGGCGTACCGGGCCAACTGGGCGTTGCTCACACTGCCGGTGGAATCGGCAAGGGCCACCCAACGGGCGTTGTTCAGCAGGCCATGGGTCACTTCTTTTTCCCAGTAATTGTAAGCCTCCAGACCATGAAGACTGCTCTGAGCCACCACATCGGAAATGGCCCGGCCCTGAGAGACCATCATCGCTTCTGCATCGGCAATACGGCTGCGGGTATCATGGCGCGAAGCCAGCAGCGTGATGCCCAGGGTGAGCACCAAACCCAGGATGGGCAGGAAACGACGATACAAGAGGTTCATGCAGCGGTCCTTGACGGTGAGAAAGTATTCATGGGGTGACTATAGCCTCATGATGGTCTCTTGGAAATACTCAAGTTGAGCACTCACTTTGAACAATGGCCAAGCAAGGCCCGCAAGCTGAGTTGAATCAGTTCTTTCAACCTCCTGTATTCCATGCTACCGTCGCGCATTGTGGTTAGCAATCAACTGACGTTTTCATTGGAGGGTGAAAAATGCTGCGGATTTCAACATGGCTGGGCTTATTTCTTTTTGCTGTTTCTTTTCCCCTCAGCGCCCATTGCGCCACCTTGAATGTGCCTGCCGAGTATGCAACGATTCAGGCTGGAGTTGACGCTGCCGCCGTTGGCGACACAGTCCTTCTTGCTTCAGGTATTTATTACGGCGATGGCAACCGTGATATCGATTTTCTGGGCAAGGATATCACCGTCCGGTCCCACGACAACAATCCCGCCACATGCACCATCTTCTGCCAGGGAACCCTGTATGACCCTCATCGGGGATTTATTTTTCAATCAGGCGAAAGCCCGCTGGCTTTGCTTGAAGGCGTCACCATCACCGAAGGATATATTCCGGAATATCAGGCAATGAGCCCCAATGGTGGAGCCATTATTTGCCAGGACGGATCTTCCCCCACTATTAAAAACTGTCGCCTGACTCAGTGCGAAGTCATGGGCAATGGTGGCGGTTTTGCCTCCTATTATTCCAGCCCCACTTTGATCGATTGTAAAATCGACAATAACCACAGCATGTATGGTGGCGGTGGACTGTGTTTTACGGGTGATAATTCCATGGTCATGTCCGGGTGTCTCGTGACTGATAATGTATGTGATTCCGGTTTCGACGGAATGATTTTGGCCTGTCCCACATCTCTGATTTTCGAATGCACCTTTGCCAATCATAATGACACTGCCATTTACTCCGAACGATCTTTCACCCTTTCCCATTGCACCATCGTCAACAATGGCATAGGTGTGACATCCTATCTCAATATCACCATGGAAAACACCCTGGTGGCTTTCAATGAAACTGCTTTTTCCAATACGGGGGACAATCAGTTTACCATCAATTGCAACAATGTTTTTGGCAATGACAATGGCGATTGGGTGGCGCCCCTTGGCAACTTCGAAAATATCAACGGTAATATTTGCATGGAGCCGGCTCTGTGCGATCCGGACAATTGGGATTTTCATGTCTCACCTGATTCACCATGCATTGATGATTTGTGTGGCCAAATCGGGGCTTTCGGGATTGGGCAATGTGCCGGGGTCAGTGCGGTGGCCAATGGCCCGGAGGTACTTTTTGGATTGCGTGGAAACCATCCCAATCCTTTCAACCCCAGCACTGCCATCAGTTATTTTCTGGATGTGGATTCGGCTTTAAAACTGCAGATATTTGATGTGTCGGGGAAGTTGGTTCGGACTCTTGCAGACGAGGCCAACGCAGCAGCCGGTATGCACGATGCTCACTGGAATGGCTGTGATGACAGTGGGCAAAAGGTTGCGGCGGGGGTTTTTCTTTATGTGCTTACGACCCCGTATGGGCGAGATACGGGGCGTATGGCTTTGATTAAGTGAACTCGGTTAAGAATCAATAACCGGCGCACCAGGAATACCTGGGCGATCTGAGTTCTCTTGCGAATTTTCTTGCGGCCCAGCTTCCAGATTATAACCAGGTGAGGCCACATTGTTCTCATCCACCACAAACAGATAGATGGAATCGTCTTCTAAAAAGAGAGAATGTTTCAAGGTGAGTACAACCTCATCATCCCTCCACAAAATAATTTTCTGCACTTCATGCCTGGTGCAGTCTTTATAAATTGGGGCATTCCCCAATTCAAAATGTTTTTGTGTTGATTTGAGTTGACCACCTGAGGCTGTTTCAACTTCTCCAAAATGGCCAAACCTTGCACCCGAGATCGTGACGGTTTCGCCGTCTTCAATCACTCCCAGGACAGCGGTGACGATAGGCTTAGATACCAGATCAAATCTCATCGGCTGCCCAGGCGCTCCAGGAGGCCCCAAATCCACCTGCTCCTCACCTTCCTCACCAGATTCCGCCTGCACAGCAGGCTCATCCACCGCCCCCGCAAACCCGAAAACCAGAACCATCATTGTAAAAATTGCCAAAACACCAAAAATTTGTTGAGTCTTCATACGCACTACCCCCTCCTTGAGTTAAATGAAAACAAAATTCTATCTTCCCTGGGTCCAAAATTCAAACAGAATCATTGAAATCTTTAGGCTCTTGCAGTAATATCATTTCTCAGGAGGGTGATCTGTGCGATCGAATCACACAACTTTGAATCACCATCAATCATTGTCGAGTCTGGACTCCGTATTAGCGGTTTTCCTGGCTCGGCCACATCATGCTCTTCATCCCTGGAGAGCTGCAACAATTTAGGAGATTCCCAATGCGCACCTTTGTTATCGCTGTCATGATTTTATGTTTCGCTTTCTCAGCCAGTGCCATGGACCGTGTCGACACACCGAACAATCCCAACGCCGTAGATCCCGGCAGTGTTGTATTGCCTGACGGGGGCGACTTCACAGTGATTAATGCACGGGACGTCACCGTCTTTGATAACCTTGAGGATTTCATGGCCAATCTTGAGGCTGACTACTTCTTCGACGATTTCGGATGGCTTGACTGGGGCACCATCAGTGGCGAACTCACTTATTCGTTTGGTCCGGTCAATGGCTACAGCTACACCGCCTCGGCCAGCAATGGTCTTTACAGTGTGCCTGGTGCACTGTCGACCAACTCCTCCGGCGATCCTTTGATCATCGACTTCGACGGCGCGCCCGTATTCGCCGTCGGTGGCGATTTCCTGTCCACTGATTTCGATGGTATTCCTGTGGTCGAGTTGGTCACCATCCTCTTGAACGACGGCACCACCGTTGAAATGACAAACCCGCAGTTCTTTGCCGGTTTCACCAGCACTGAGGCCATCACTCAGCTGCAGATCATCACCACTGACAACTGGGCTACGTTGGATTCCTTCTACGTGGGCCAAATGAGTGGCATCATCAGCACGGTTGAATCATCCTGGGACAATGTGAAATCGTTGTACCGGTAGTTTGTGTTCAGCAATTTCGTTGTGACTGTCAGGGCCGGGGATATTTCCCGGCCCTGACTTTTTATTAGGGCAAACTCCGATAAACCAGCTCCCTGAACGCCGCAGTAGGAAACATTTTATTGTCCCACTGCTTATCCAGCTCAGCGGTAACGTCGGAGGAAAGAACTTCCTCCAACGTCATCCCGTCTGCTCGAGCCTGGGCAACAGCCTGACGGAAACCCTCCATAATTCCCAAATATTCTTCCAGCCCTTTTTTATCCGTCAGGGGACCATGACCCGGCACCACCTGAGTTGCGTCATCACAATAGGTCAGCGCAACTTTCACCGCGTCAATAAGGCCATCGATGGTTCTCACGATAATCCCCCCGAAATTGACCACGATACGGAGCAAATTGAAA
>JAOZJV010000835.1 GCA_029935695.1 Candidatus Krumholzibacteriia bacterium
AAGCCGATGACATTGAGGTTCGCAATATCCTTGGTGCGGTGGCCAATGAAACTGGTCTGCAAACCCGGTTCATCGGACAGATACGCATCCATCAGGATCATTCCACCATTGAGATGCCTGGCGATCTGCCCCGGGAAATGCTGGATCATTTGCGCACTGTATATGTGGGTAAAAAACAGATGCGAATTTCCCGTAACAGGGGAGATGCCCAGGGGGCTTCAGCACCAGCTCCCGATCGCGAAAAGAAGCCTAAAAAAGCCAAGACTCGTCCTTCCAGAAATCCCAAAAGCACCAAGAGCAAGAAGCCAAAAGGTGCGGGAGGCAAGGGCAAAAAAGCGAAACCCATCAAACCCAAAGGCGATTCCTGAGAGGATCTTTTTGGAGAAAAAAGGCCACCAGGATGAACCGCATACGGTGTTCCTGGTGGCCTTGACTTTGCCTTGCTAATCTTCGCTACCCAGCCATTTGTAAACCAATCCAGCCAGAATGGCGCCCACAATGGGGGCCACCCAGAACAACCACAACTGGCTCAGAGCCCAGTCGCCCACAAAAATAGCGGGACCGGTGCTGCGCGCGGGGTTAACCGATGTATTGGTGACGGGAATGCTGATCAGGTGAATCAGAGTCAGCCCGAGGCCGATGGCAATGGGCGCAAAACCTTTGGGCGCCCGGGCATCGGTGGCGCCCAGAATGATGATCAGGAACATGAAGGTCATCACGATTTCCGTGACCAGGGCCGAGACCATGGAATAACCATGGGGGGAGTGTTCGGCGTAACCGTTGCTGGCAAATCCACCACTCAAATCAAAACCGGCCTGGCCGCTGGCAATCACAAACAGAATACCTGCACCGGCAATGCCGCCCAGAACCTGGGCCATGATGTAGGGCAGCAATTCCTTTTTATCAAACCGGCCACCAGCCCACAGACCAAAAGAAACCGCTGGGTTCAGATGGCACCCGCTGATGTGTCCGATGGCAAAAGCCATGGTCAGCACCGTCAAACCGAAGGCAAAAGAAACCCCAAGCCAGCCAATGCCGACCTGGGGAAATCCTGCAGCCAGAACAGCGGCGCCACAGCCACCGAGAACCAGCCAGAATGTGCCGATAAATTCAGCTCCAAGTTTTTTAGACATGTTTATCCTCCTGAAAATTCACTTATTGATGAGTTTCATTTTCAGAATTCCATAAATCAGTCCAAAATGCACTTGTTTTCTGATCAGCTCTCGCAGCTTTCGCCATCCTCGAGGTGAGGATGGCCGTGCTCCAGCTCTTCAGCAGTGGCATCGCGAACTTCAACGATTTCCACATCAAAGTTCAGCACCTTGCCGGCCAGAGGGTGGTTGCCATCAACCAGAATGCCTTCTTCGGTGACGTCTTTGATGGTGATGACCTGCACCTGGCCTTCAGGACCCTGGGCCTGGAACTGCATACCGGGCTGGATGTCTTCGATATCGCCAAAAGCATCTTTGGGGATGGTCTGGATAGCTTCAGGAACCACGGGGCCGTAACCTTCTTCGGGTTGGACAGCCACAGTGGCCGCTTCACCGGCGCCAAGGCCAGTCAGAGCCTTTTCCAGTCCAGGTACGATGT
>JAOZJV010000277.1 GCA_029935695.1 Candidatus Krumholzibacteriia bacterium
TTAATCCGCACTGACCGCCACCGTTTGCTGCAAATCCTCGTCAACCTGACCCGCAACGCAAGCCAGGCCATGAGTGATTTGAGAGCACCTGTGCGCGTCATCACCTTTCATGCGGAAATCACTGATGAGGAAACTCTGCGCATTTCAGTCAGTGACAGTGGAGTGGGTATTTCACCGGAAAATCTGACCCGTATCTTCCAGCATGGATTCACCACTAAAAAAGGCGGCTATGGCTTTGGCTTGCACGGGGCCGCAAATTCGGCTATAGAAATGGGTGGGAAGCTTTACGCCCACAGCGAGGGACTTGGAGAAGGCGCCACATTCACCCTGGAAATTCCATTCCAGCCGGAGGAAAAAATCAATGTTTAGTCAGGCTGAACAACGCTCCAGTCGCATCCTCATCATTGATGACAATCTGGACATCCATGAAGATTTCAAAACTGTTTTGCTGGAGCCCACAGCCAATAAGACCCTCGATACTTTGGAGAACGATCTTTTTGGTCAGGATCAGGACAAGTCCGGCAGTGAAGATCCTGAATACCAGTTGGCTTTCGCCTCTCAGGGTGAAGAGGGTTTGGCCCTGATTGAAGCCGGCCTGGCTGAGAACCGCGCATTTGCCCTGGCCTTTGTAGACATGCGTATGCCTCCCGGTTGGGATGGCCTCGAGACCATCGAAAAACTCTGGCAGGCCGACCCCCGGCTTCAGGTGGTCATCTGCACCGCCTATTCAGACTACAGCCAGCTGGAAATTGTCAGACGACTGGGTCGCAATGACAGTTTGCTGATTCTCAAAAAACCTTTTGACCCCGAAGAAGTGGTCCAAATGGCTTGCGCCCTGGTGACCAAACGGGAAATGACCCGTATGGCCCAAATGACTTTGCAACAACTTGAAAATCTGGTGGCGGAGAGAACCGAAGCCCTGGCCAGAGCCCAGTTTCACGATGGGGAAACCCGTCTGAAGATGAAAAAACTGCAAGAGAAACTCAACGACGGGAATTAGGATCCCACCGTTGAGCCATTGTAAAATTTTGCAAATGTCTTGTCGTCCACCAGAATATGGTTGGTCAGCCAGTAGGTAAGAAACTCCATCATTTCCTTGGTGATGCGCTTCCCGCTCTTTTCAAATTTAACCTGAAATTTGCTCACCTAATCCACCAGTTGCCGGTGTTCAACATCCACCTGTTGAATTCCCACACACAGTTTTTCACTCCACGCTACTTCAGCCATTATTTACTCCCCGATTCCTGCCGGAACCGTTTTTTCGGTTTGGGTCCCATTTAAAAAGTCCACATACTGCTGATCCACATCCAGGATGTGGTGCTTGATCCATGTCTCAAGCAGGTGCATCAGATTGTCACGGTGCATAGTCTCGCTCTCGTCAATAAGCTGGTCTACTTTTTTTGTCAAAGCCCGGTGCTCGGTAATGTGATCATCCAAATTGGGATAATTGGAACTTTGCAGCAGGCTTTCTTCATGTTTGAAATGTTTGACGGTGTATTCGCGCAAATCGTTCAAAACTTCCCTGGCCACTTCACCGGTGGCATCATCGCTGGCGTTGAGCCGGTGAACCATAAGCAGGATGTGGCGATGTTCTTCATCAATGGCCGGAATTCCCACACCCAGACTTTTGGGAAGCTGAAATTCTTCATTTTCCGCGGCGGAAACTGCAGGTGCCGCCACAACTTCCGTCACCAACACCACGGCATCGCCCTCGGCCACTTTATGGTCGCCTTCCGGGTCCTGATGGCGCACACCTTCGTCATCAATATGAGCCACAATTCTCAAGGCACCGGTTTTTTGACGGATATCCTTGATGCTGGTGCCACCTTTGGAAAAATTCCGGTACACCTGCAGTTCATATCCCATGACATCGGTGATGCGGCGGCGGCTGTCTGCCTCTTCATCTTTTCCTAATTCAGCGCCAATGAGCCGGGCAATCTGTCCTCCGCCCAGTTGGGCCGGGTACACAACCCGATCCACTCCAGCCCGCAGCATCCTCGTTTCAATGGACTTGTCTTCACCCCGGGCAATCACCATCAGACTGGAATTGAGGTCCCGCGCAGCCAGAGCCACAAAGAGATTGTCCGAGTCGTTGGACAGCGCAGCCACCAGAATGGTCGCCCGCTCCACCCCGGCTTTCAGCAAGGCTTCGTCCGTAGTGGCATTCCCGGAGAGTACCGGAATTTCCATCCCCTGGGCGTTAACCACCCTGGAGTCATCCCGATCCACAATCACACACTCCACGCCCATGTTCGTCAGGTCACGGCAAATGGCCTGTCCAATACGCCCATAACCGCAAATGATGACGTGGTTCTGCATTTTAAGAATTTTACCTTCCATGCGGCGTTTCCTCCAGATAGCAAGGATGTTGCCCTGCATCATCAAATGTCCCAGCTGGGTTAAAATTGTGGCGGCGGAACCAAGGCCGAAAATGATGATCAACACCGTCAGAACACGACCTGCCGTGCTCATGGTGTGAACTTCGCTGAAGCCAATGGTTGTCAGGGTGATGAGGGTCATGTAGAAGCCGTCAAAGAGAGTCCAACCATCTTCAACAAAGGTGTAGCCCACCGTCCCGCCCATAAGGACAAGGAGCACCAGAATAGCCAGCTGTCGAAGAAGATGTTGGTTGTCGAACATGAGTGCCTCAGCTGTGAAAAAGGGACTGTTACCAGGTCCCTTTTTCTATCGGCTGAGAATGTGGGTTTTCAAGGAGAAAAATCAGGGTTTGATTTCTCCACCACCATCGATGATGGTTTTTCCCTCAGGTGAAATATCATCGACACTCCACTGGGGCTCCCAAACCAGCTGCACTTCCACATTGTGCCCCTTGGCACGGGCGGCGGCGGCGGCCTCATCCACCAGCACAGGCCCCACCGGGCACCCCCGGGTGGTGAGAGTCATGGAGACCAGGAAACCATTTTCGGTGGCTTCCACAGACCTGATCAGACCAAGATCCACAATATTCACATTCAGCTCGGGATCGTTCACGACGCGGATGGAGTCCAGAACTTTTCCGGCCTCACCTTCAAGGAAATACACCGAATTGCTTTCCTTGGCCATTGCCCCGCGGATTTTATCGAAGAAACTCATGACGCCTCAGTTCCAGGAAGAGATAACAAACGATTGTGTGCCTGCCACGTGCGAAATGCCGTGACCACGATGGCACCGAGATAACTGATCGAGCTGATATTGCCCAGCAAGACGCCAGCACGCCAGGCCCAGAGGGACTCAAAACCATAACCCGCCAGCAGGAGAATTCCCGCAACCATGGCCCCGTAGGCCGAAAGTCGGGAAAGCGATGGCGCCCCCACTTGTTCGGGCAGCGGCGCATTCTGCACATTGTCGGCAAAAGCATAGGCCCAGAAAAGGAAGGGAATAATGCGCAGGCCGATACCATGCAGAACAGGCAGGGCAAAAATGGCCAGGGCGGCGATCACAGTCAAAACACCGGACAAGCCCGAGAGCATCAAGCCAGCCACCGCCAGCAAACCAAAAATCCCCAGCAAAGCCATTTGCAGATCCGCCCCGATTTTTTTCCGCACGCGCCGCACCAGACTCATGGACATAGCCAGGGCAAACAAAGCCGCACCGATTAACCAGACCACCGGCCAGCCGAAAGCAACTCCAGCAAACCAGAAAAGAGCGGCTGGTCCAAGCAATTCGGATCTGGGTTCCGGTGAAACCAGGAACATAGGCACCAGAATACTGGCCATGGCTACAATCCAGCCACCGATCCAGCCGATGAGCAGCAACGAAGCATGGATGGCAATGGTGGGGAAAGGACTCAGCCCTAGAATGGGTGATCCGAATCGGTTCGTCAGAAGCATCAGGCCATAACCAAGACCAGCCCACAGAGAGAGCTCGGCTAAAATAATCCACATGCGGATCATGCCGCGCCCCTCGGCGGGGAAAATTTCACGCATGACCATGACCGAGCGGGCCATCATGGCCAACACCACAAAGGTAGCTCCGATCATGGATGGCACACCGGGTTGGGTTCCGGCCAGACCAAGGGCAAAAATAAAGGCTCCGACAATACCCACTCCATTGATGATATTCGCTGCCGTGTTCCAGCCACTTTTGGGACGAACTCCTGTAGCGACCGGGACCAACTGCCACCCCATGCCAAGCAAGGCCATGGCCAGGGTTCCCACAGTGATCAGGTGCACCGAAGCCAGCAACGAACCATTGGCGTACCACGCGGGGCTCGGGTGCCAGGCCCACAAAAAGGCCCAGGCCAGAACTTCGGCAATCAAGCTTGCGGCCACTGGAATGACCACCAGCTTTGATGGCACCAGGGTGCGTACTTGTGCAGGTATCATGAATCAGCTCGCTCAATCACAATATCCACACCTTCTTCATTTTCGGTGGTGGTCCACTTGTAACCAAGCTCTTCAAGATGCGAATAAAGGATGGAAGGAACACGCTGGTGCCTGATGGTCAAAGGCAGAACCATTTCTTCATCTTCCAGGGCTCGCAGGACATAAACCATTGGCTGTGGGGGCTCAAGGCCACGCACATTGATGGTCCAGCCGGAAGTGTTTTTGTCCATGCGCTCATCATCAAGAGCTGCACCTTTATCCGAGCCATCCAATTTTTTCTTGTCGGCATACCAGAAAGCCACGTGGCAGGCCTCGCCTTCCCAGCGGACCCAACTGACCCAGCCCTGCTTCTGCAGAACACGGATCATGGGTGCCGGTTCGAAGCTGGCAATCAGGTTAAGAATCCCGCCGGCGGGAAGTTCGCGGGTGGCGCCAATGATCTCTTTGAAAGGATCGCTGCCAGCAGCAAGCTGCTCGCGCACATCCAGTTCCGTCACCAGTTCCGGCTTAAACCAAGGCGGTGTTTCTGCTGTTTCGGCAGTTTCGGCAGTGGCCGATTTTTTGGGCAATTCAGCCGGAACACCGGGAATATTCATCACCGTGAGCATGGCTTCCGGATCCACACCGGCAATTTTGGCAGCATCTTCAATGGTCACCAGACGCGTGAGGGTACGAGCCAGAATAGGATTCTGCAACTTCTTGAAGGCCGGATGAAAAGCAGGCAGAACCTCTTTGAGATCAGGCCGCTCTTTTAGCGCCGTCGAAATTTTTGTTTTCAGTGTGAACGACATTTTTCTCTCCTGTTTTGTTCAATTACTCGGTTTCAACAGGCTCAATGGCCTTTTCGCTTTCCTCGTCCACTGCCTTCAAAATTGCTTCCAGTGCCCGCCAGGGCAGAGTCGCGCATTTAACTCGGGCAGGAAAATCCTTCACTCCGCCAAACACTGCCAATTTACCCAAACCATCAGGATCCGGCTCGACATCTTCGTCGGTGAGCATCTCCAGATACTTATTATTGATTTCACGAATCTCATCCACGCTGCGTCCTTTGAGGACTTCCGTTAACATGCTCGATGAAGCAGTAAAAATAGCGCAGCCATCAC
>JAOZJV010000836.1:0-321 GCA_029935695.1 Candidatus Krumholzibacteriia bacterium
TATCCGGTGCAGGGAAAGGTGGGGCTGACGCGGTGGCGCAGGCTGGGCCTTGAAGATGGCTGCACGCGCCTTGAATTTACACCCGCAACCGGCCGGACACACCAGCTGCGGTTGCACGCATCGCACGATCTTGGCCTCGGTTGCCCCATCGTCGGTGATCGATTGTATGGGTCAGGCACAGCACCGGGCCAGTTGAAACTCCATGCTTCCTTTCTGGCATTTGATCATCCTGATACCGGAGTGCGGTTAAGCTATCACACCCCGCCATTATTCTGATGTTCGTTCTTTTGAGTTTTTCATCCCGCATAATATATTGTCCCA
>JAOZJV010000836.1:331-1588 GCA_029935695.1 Candidatus Krumholzibacteriia bacterium
ATTGTCCCAAAGGACAAAACATGAATGACCCGGAGTACTTGTGACAAACGCCAATTCCAATCCTTTACCCCGCAAGCCCGTGCGCATTGATCCACGCGTGCCGTGGTTGGCCGATATGCGGCGGTTACTTTCACCCATGAGTGGCGTGACGGATCGCCCTTTCCGTGACCTCTGCCGTCCCATGGGGGTGGATATGGGGTTCTGCGAATTTGCTTCCGCCTCGGGTCTCATGTTTGACAGCGAGTCCACCTGGAAATTAGTGGATACCATCGGTGAAGAGGGGCGTGTCGGTATCCAGATTTTCGGATCCGACCCCGAACACATGGGCACGGCGGCCCGGTTACTCAGCAAAATGCACATGGATGTGCTGGACATCAATTTTGGCTGCCCCGCCAAGAAGGTCGTAAAAAAATCAGGGGGCAGCGCCCTGCTGGCCGACCTGCCGCTGCTTCAGGAAATTCTGCACGCGGTTATTGCCTCCAGCGAAGTTCCGGTGACAGCCAAAATCCGCACCGGCTGGGATGAAGATTCGGTGAACTACCGGGAAGTGGGCCTGCTTTTGCAGGAAGCCGGTTTGCCCTGGGTCACCATGCACGGCCGCACCAAGGCGCAGAAATATTCCGGCAAGGCCAACTGGGACCGCATCGCCGACCTGGTGGAAACTCTCGACATTCCGGTCATCGGCAACGGGGATGTGGTTGATGGTGAGACGTACCGCCAAATGGTGGAGCACACCCGCTGCCATGGGGTGATGATTGGACGCGGCGCCATCGGGCACCCCTGGATTTTTGAGCAGATGAAGGCTGTGGATGAAGGCCGCCCCGATCCGGTGATCGATTTCTCAGAAATGTGCCGGGTGACGTGTGATCACATCAGGGGAGAAGTGGAACTTCGCGGACCGAAAACCGGTTGTTATGTGGTGCGCAAACACATCGCCAAATGTTTCAAAGGGTATCCCGGGGCCGCACACTTGCGCCGGCGGCTGTTCGGCACCGAAGATGCCAGTGAAATGATTGCTATTTTGAATGAGGCCGCGGCTGCGGGTGACCCGCGCCTGGGAGAGGTATAATGCAAACCAGAATAATTCTGCTGTTGATGGCGGCTCTGTTGTTAGGCGCCGGGTGCACCAAGCAAGTGAAGCAGGGGGCCAACACCGATGCTGCGGGCCGGGGCCACACCCTCAAGCACACGGTGCTTGAAGGTGAAACACTGCGCCGCATTGCAGATAATTATTACGGAGATCCAGACCTGGCGGGT
>JAOZJV010000837.1 GCA_029935695.1 Candidatus Krumholzibacteriia bacterium
GCATGGCCCAACATCGGGCTGCTGCCTGACGCACCCTCCCTTGTGGCTTGTCCTGAAATGGGGCCGGCTGTTCAATTTCCATCTTCTTCTACGCCTGGCGTGGATTCCGGTACAACCACGCCCTCTGGCATATTTTTGTGATGGCGGGTACGGCTTTTCATTTTGCCTGCGTAATCAAATACGTCATTCCCCCCGCATGATTTTTTTTCGTCCTTGGTGACTAAGTCACTGATGGTCCCCCGCCGCATGCTGCATAATCTCCTCTGTAAGGTTCGAATAATCCCTGCAGATCAAAAGGAGATCATCATGAAGAACGAAAGAATCGTCGACCGCTCAATCCGTATTATCCTGGGTTTGGGAATCATTTCTCTGGCATTTATCGGTCCCAAAACACCCCTGGGTTATCTGGGTCTGGTGCCACTGCTGACCGGCGCCATCGGTTTCTGTCCGCTGTACGCAATTTTTAAAATTAATACCTGCGGACTGAAATAATCTGCTTAAAGGGGAGAAGAAATAATTTCCAGAGCAGCCTTGTCCTGCAGAATTATGGCCCCTCTGGATAGTTTCAGATAACCCGTTTTTTCCATGGCCTTGAGCTGGCGGCTGACCACTTCCCTGGCCGACCCCAGCTCGAAGGCCAACTCCTGGTGAGTGATACTCAGAGTGGAATTATCTTCGCATTTATCCAAAAGAGCCCTGGCCAACCGGGCCTGAATAGTGCCCGAATGCATTCCCTCTACCAAGGTGATAAGGTCCACAAGTCTACGCCCGAATGAGCCAAAAACATACTGCTGAAGACTGGGGGCTTTGTGCAGTAAATCCTGAAAAAGGTTGAAAGGAATGGCCGCAGCCTCGGTTGCTGATTCGGTCACGCCTTCGGCCGGGTAACTGCGACCTCCCAGCAGACAGCTGGTTGTCAGAACGCAGGTCTCGCCGGGCCGGACCCGGTACAGCAGAGCCTCACGCCCCGATTCGGATCGGGAGAATACCCGGATTGATCCTGATAATATCAGCATGAAACTCTGGCAGGCATCACCCTGAGAAAAGACTGTGGTGTTTTCGGGAAGGGAAACCAAAGCTGTGTTTTTGAAAATTCCGGACAGGTGCGGATCGCCGCGCAGATGCGGATACAAATCCAGAATGCGGGCGGTGGTTTGCGAGTTTAACAAGCAGAGGCCTTCTCTCGATTATTGATCGGAACGGTGAACCCGATACCCATTGCGACTCATGCAGCCGGAGAATCTGGTTTCCCATTTTTTAAGATTTTTTTCATACCGCCGCACTGCGCGCTGGGCTTTGGGATCGTCCACCTGAAGCAGATACCGCAGCTGGATGACACCCGATGTGATACCGATTGCCGCCCCGATGACGGCACCCTGACCGGGCCGGTTCACAACTTCGCCGGCAATGGACGGATAGGCATTATAGGGGCATGATCTCATTTGACGTTAAGAAACCCTTAACCAAAAAGGAGAACACCCATGGACAGGTATATCGGATTGGACGCCCACGCGTCAAGCTGCACTGTTGCCCGTAATCCACCACCAATTAATTTAAACAGCCTTCCCTACAGTTTTTTACCGCCA
>JAOZJV010000838.1 GCA_029935695.1 Candidatus Krumholzibacteriia bacterium
TATTTGGACATCCAGAGCAAGCCCTTCGAGGGCAGCGGCGTCCAGCTTAACGTATTTTTCGTAATCAACATCGAACTTGTATTGCATATCATCCACTCCCGTGCCAACGCCCTGCATCATGGCCAGTGTATCGGCCAGATGAATGACGTAAGCCATGGCCCGGTATTGCTCCGGAGCCTCAGCGGGATTGTGATGGAATTCAATACCAGCACTCAGACACTCAGGCATTTTCCAGTGGCGAGCCAACTGACACCCGACTTCACAATGATCGGTGCCCATGACTTCACGTTCGGCGCTGAGATGATCGGGTTCCTTTTCCTTCACTGCTTTTTCCATGATGGAAGGCACCAAATCGACCATGTAGTCGGAGATGACGGCCTTGCCAATGTCATGCAACAATCCGGCGGTGAAAACCACGCCCTTGTCCACGACGCCATCGGTATGGCGGGACATTTCACGCGCAGCCAGGGCCACCCACAGGCAGTGCTTGCCCAGCATGCCGCGGTCCCCGTGATACCCTGCAAGTTCAGCATTGAAGGTCTCGCCTCCGGCAGAAGCCAGAGCAATGCCGATCACCTTGGTATCACCCAGGAAAGCGGCGGCCTGGTGAACCGAAGTGATTTCCCGCCGCAGCCCGATGGACGCGGAGTTGACCACTTTCAGCACATTGACCGTCAGTGCGGAATCATTTTCGATAACCTGCACAATGTCCGAAACCTCATACTTGCCACTGCCCAATACATCAAGCAACTGGCTGGCACCGGGCGAAAGGGCGGGTACCGACTTGACTGATTTCAGGATCTCTTCTGAACTAACGCTGATATTTGCCATTTTTCCCACCCCCTAAATATTTGCAGGCTCGCGCCCGGGTGAAGTGATGATGACTTTTCCGTCATCCATATTAATAGTGACGGTCCGGCTGATGGATCCGCCGACGGCTTCGGCCACAGCGCCCATGCGCTCGGCCCACAACCCTTTCTTGATGGCCAATACGTTGCGTTTGCCAATGTTGAAAGTATTGTTTTTATCCATCACATTGGCCCCTCCGGTCATCTTGACGATGACTTTCCGCAGATTTGCCGCCGCGCCCACGCCCCGCATCATTTCCAGCAAGGCTGGTATGGCCGTATCTGCAAAATAACCAGGAAGTTTTTGGGCTCTTTCCAGATGAACTTTTGATTCGGGCAGTGCCACATGCACCATGCCCACGGTGCGAGTTGCCGGATCAAGCATGACGATGGCCACACAGGAACCCAAGGCATGGGTCTTGATGACATCACCAGGCTTGTTGATCACGCCGTACTCGCCAATGCCCAGAGTTACTACACTCAAACCAGTTCCTCTTTTTTGCTGAGCCAATTGATGACTGTGCCTGCGATTTTATCCAGGGGGACCAGACGTTCCGCTGCTCCCAACTCCCAGGCGACTTTCGGCATGCCGAAAACCACACTCGAAGCTTCGTCCTGTGCCAGAGTCCGGGCTCCAGCACCGCGCATGGCTTTCAAACCGCGAGCACCGTCACCACCCATCCCCGTCAGCATGATTCCCACCGCATGTTTGCCCAGGGCGGTGGCTGCTGAGTTCC
>JAOZJV010000278.1 GCA_029935695.1 Candidatus Krumholzibacteriia bacterium
TGCACGCCGCGGGAGCTGACAGCCTGCTTCACCAATCAGCCGCCCGAACAGCCTGGTTGGCCGCCCTGGAAAACACAACCGGGGCCATGCTCTCTCATCAGCAACTGATGTTGAAAATGGATGTTGCTGCCGAACAATTCCGGCAACAGACACGACTCATGCTGGCTGCTGAAACCCGCATGCAGGCCCACGAAAATGCTTTGAAAGAAGTGACCAGCGCCACCCGTCAAAATCGCAACGATCGCATCAGCACCATCAGCCAGATTATTCTATTGGTGAATGAATCCCTGGCGGCGGCACCCGACACAGACAATCCCCGCCTGCCGTCCATGCAACGCCCCCTGAAACTTCTGGCAGACCTGCCACCTATTTCCGACAAGGGCAAACAGGCCGAAGTTGTGGCAGCCCTCAATGAGTTGGAAATGCTATCAATTGGATGGCCGAAATCTTCACGCCAACTCCAGAAAGCCAACAACCAGCTGGCGTCCGCAGGCAGTCTGTGGCTGGCTGAAGCCAAAAACCGTGTGGATGAAAACGTCATCGAGGTTCAGAAAACCGGGCAGGCGTGGGTGCAGAAATCCCGCTTGGCTGCCTTGTGGCTGATGATGGGCGCGGGCATGGTTTTCCTTCTGGCTGGAGCCGCCATTGTCAGTGCCAAACGCATTTTTGGCACTCCTTTGCAGGATGTGGCCAAGGGAATGGAGCGGGACCTCCAGGCCCTCGAACCGGTGAGCCAGCGTCTGGCCAAGGCCAGTCAATCGGTTGGCTCTGAAGGCGAGTTGCTGAACGATGAACTGAAAGGTCTCTCGCGCCTCATGGGCGAACTGAATGAATCGTTGGTGTGGCACGACAAGGCTGCCAAAGAATCAGCCCAGGCCATGGCTGGCATTGGTGCCGATGCCGCTGCCGCCTCTGTGGATCTTGGCAAACTGAACCACACCATGGGTGGACTGCAGGAAACTGCCGATAAAACCGAAGCCATCGTCCGGAACATCAATGAAATTGCAACCCAGACCAATCTGCTTGCCCTTAATGCGGCGGTGGAGGCGGCCCGGGCTGGCGATGCGGGAGCCGGGTTTGCCGTGGTGGCCGAAGAAGTGCGCTCCCTGGCCAACCGCTGCTCGGAAGCGGCCCAGGAAACCAGCCAACTCATCGATGAAAGCAGGGCCCGCACTGTTCAGGGTGTTGATTCGGCTTCCAAGGCGGCAGAAATTCTCACGCGCATTGATGAAGTTTCAGCCTCTGCCGGATCCCAGACCCAGGCCCTGGCCGTATCGGCAGGAAGTCACAGCCAGCAGTCCCGCCAGCTCTGTCAAAATGTCGATAAAACCTGGAAAATGGCCTCAGGAACCCTCAACGTGGCCAAAACCGCTGTGGCCAGCACCATGCCCCTGCTCACTCATTTGGCCGATTTGAAACAACTGAGCCAGAAACTGGCCCGGTTGGAATTCAAAACACCCAGGGGTTTCCGCCCGGCCCAAAAGTCCTCCATCTGGAAACATCCCCGCTTTCTTCGCTTTTTTATTAAACAGCAGTAAATCCAGCCGATATCAAAGGAGTGATTAACCCATTCCCCTCAGGGATCTACTCGGAGTATGGATGTGAACGACAACCAGGTCTTGGACCAACAAGAACAACAGCTTCCCGAAAACCTTTCAACGGGTCAGCCAGATGGTCCCCCCGAGTACTGTCTCACTATTTCCAAAGACCGTGTCAGCATTCTCCTGGACTGCCCCGATCCCCACTTCGAAACCAACAATTTGATCCATCAGATCCTGACGGATTTTAAAAAGATGGAAATTCCTGAATATCCGGATTCTGAAATACTGACCAGCATCCTGAAATCTTCCTGCCAGCCTGGCGAATATCTGTTTGAATACACCATCATGATGGGCCAGGCCGTTTCTGCTTCCATCAATGGCCGCCTGGAGTGGGCCCGCGATTTTTTTGCTGGTGGATGGGAGATCGATGAGAAAACCGGTGCCATCGATTTTTGGGCCAAATGTGAATCCAGGTCAGTCATTGCCGGTGAACTTCTGGTGACCCTGCACCACTCCGTTGATGGGGTCCCCGGTTTGAATGTTTTTGGCAGTGAAATTCCCGTCACCAAACCAACCAAAGTCAAACTGCGCTGCGGCAAGAATGTCAGCATGGTTGAAGAAGATGGTTTCATATCTTACAAAGCCACCTGTGCAGGCCGGGTCCGGTATGCCGATGGTGTGGTGGCCGTGGATGACGTTTACACCATCAACGGCAACGTCAGCCTGGAGACCGGCAACATTGTGCACACCGGAGCGGTCATGATTCAGGGCGATGTGGGAGCCGGCGCCACTCTCGATGTGGAAGGTGATATCATCGTCAAGGGCATGCTGGAGCCATGCAACATCAAGTGTGGCGGCAGCCTGACGGTGGCCGGTGGTATTGTTGGTGAAGAGGGCCACAGTATTATCCTGAACGGAGATCTGCTGGCGCGGTACATCAGCGAAGCAACCATTGAAGTGAATGGAGATGTGCTGGTGGGTAACGAAATAGCCCACAGCGAAATTCTGTGTCTGGGAAAAGTCAAAGTTCCAAAGGGTCGCATTGCCGGGGGCAAAACTATTGCCCATCAAGGTATCCAGGTCAGTGAAGCGGGAGCCAGCGGATCATCGGTAACGTATCTGGTGGCCGGAATTGATCACACCCTGAGCTCGAAGGTTCATTGGCACAACGATAAAATTATTAAACTGGAAGAGGCCCAGGAAAAAATCGAAGGTGCCTTGAGCCTTGGAAGACGGAAACGAAACCCCACAGACCAGGAACGCAAATCGTTTGAATTTTTCAAAAAGAAAATCAACTCCATCGCCCAGGCCATTGCCGACGAGCATCAGATTATCCAGAAATTAAAGGTGGAAGCCGTCAACACAGCCGTGGAAGAAATCCTCATCACCAAAGAGCTGTGGTCCGGAACTACGATCCAGCTCGGTAAAGACAAAACCCTCGTGCGCAGTTCAGTGCTCAAGCCACGCATTGCCCAGAAGCGCAAACGCAAAGTGGTGATCCTTCCCCTCGGTGACGGGAATATGCCCGACGGTTGATCTGCTCTGCCGCGGATGGATGGAACTCCTGATTTCCTCTCTAATACGTTATTGTGCCCGACAGTTTGCGCATCGCCCTGACCTCCTCCATTTTGTGAACAACTTTTCCCGCTCACGGAGGACTCATGAACAATACACATATCTCCCGTATATCTGTAGAATTGGACATATCGTCCCGGCAGGTTGCCGCCACGGCCGCTCTATTATCCGAAGGTGCCACCGTGCCCTTCATCAGCCGTTATCGCAAGGAAGCCACCGGCAGTTTGGACGAGGTCGCCGTCACCGACATTCGTGACCGGCTGGAACAGTTGGAGGTCCTGGGCAAAAGACGCGACGCCATCATCAAGAGTCTTGTTGAGCGAGAACTTTTGACTCCTGATCTGAAGAGCAAAATTGATGGGGCTGATAACATCACTGCCCTGGAAGATATTTACCTTCCCTTCCGTCCCAAAAGACGCACCAAAGCCACCATCGCCCGGGAAGCAGGACTGGAGCCTTTGGCCCTCTGGTTGCAGGAAGCTGCCCTGGTCCCGAGTCAGGATGCTGTGGACGAAGATCCGGTGCAGCGGGCCCAGGATTTTATCAGTAAAGAAAAAGAAATTGCCTCGGCCGAAGATGCCCTTCAGGGTGCCCGGCATATATTATCAGAGATCATCAACGAAGATTCGAAAGCCCGCTCCGCCGTGCGCGATTTGTTCATCACCGCCGGCATGATCCGCACCAAAGTGGTCACTGGAAAAGAAGAAGAAGGCGCCAAATTCCGTGACTATTTTGAGTGGGAAGAACCCGTGGGCAGAGTTGCCGGCCACCGGGTGCTGGCCATGCGGCGCGGTGAAAAGGAAAAGTTTCTCAGCATGCGCGTCAGTCCTCCGGAAGAGGCCGCGGTGCATCTGCTGGAAGGCATGTTCACCCGCAACCGCACCCGTGGCGCTGAACAAATGCGCCTGGCGGTGGCCGATGGATACCGCCGTTTGCTGGGCATGGCCCTTGAAACAGAAATCCGTCTGGACATGAAAAAAACGGCGGACGCCGAAGCCATCGGCGTCTTCTCGGCCAACTTGCGCGAGCTGCTTCTGGCAGCACCGTTGAGCCGGCGGCGCACCCTGGCGTTGGATCCGGGTTTCCGCACAGGTTGCAAACTGGTGGTGCTGAATGAGCAGGGTGATCTGGTGCACAACGACACCATCTATCCCCACACCGGAGGCCGCGGCGCTGAAGAAGCCGGCGCCAAGGTTGAGCATCTGTTGAAAAAATTCCGCGTGGAAGCTGTGGCCATCGGCAATGGCACCGCCGGACGGGAAACCGAAAGTTTTGTGCGTGCTCTGAGCACCTCCAAAGATTTGATCATCGTGATGGTGAATGAATCCGGGGCCAGTATTTATTCTGCCAGCGAAGTGGCCCGGCGTGAATTTCCCGACTACGATCTCACTGTGCGCGGCGCCGTCAGCATTGGCCGGCGCCTGATGGACCCTTTGGCCGAGCTGGTGAAAATTGACGCCAAAAGCATCGGCGTGGGTCAATACCAGCATGATGTGGATCAGCGTGCGTTGAAAAACGGTCTGGACGATACGGTGATGAGTTGTGTGAACGCCGTGGGCGTGGACCTGAACACCGCCAGCAAAGAGTTGCTCACTTACGTCTCTGGCCTGGGGCCTCAATTGGCCGGCAATATTGTTGATTACCGTACGGAAAATGGGGCTTTCGGAAGCCGGGCCCAGCTTAAAAAAGTACCCCGTCTGGGACCCAAGGCTTATGAACAGGCCGCCGGATTCCTGCGGGTCAGTGGCGGAAAAAATCCTCTGGACGCCAGCGCGGTTCATCCGGAAAGTTATGGTCTTGTGAAAACCATGGCCGCTGATGCGGGTTGCTCCGTGGCTGAACTGGTGGGCAATGAAACTGCCGCCTCACGCATCCGCCTGCAGCAGTATGTCACTGATGATGTGGGTTTGCCCACTCTGCAGGATATCATGGAAGAGCTGGTCAAACCCGGGCGGGATCCCCGTCAGCAGTTTGAGGTGTTCAGCTTCGCCGAGGGTGTCGAAAAAATGGAAGATCTTTCCGAAGGCATGCATCTGCCCGGCATCGTGACCAACGTGACCAACTTTGGCGCCTTCATCGATGTGGGCGTTCACCAGGACGGACTGGCGCACATCAGCCAGCTGGCCGATCGATTTGTGCGGGACCCCAACGAAGTGGTCAAGGTCGGGCAGAAGGTCCAGGCACGGGTGCTGGACGTGGATATCGAGAGGAAGCGGATTTCTTTGTCCTTGAAGAAGTAGATTGGGGTTCACGGGAAGCTGGCCGGTGGTGTTTTTGAG
>JAOZJV010000279.1 GCA_029935695.1 Candidatus Krumholzibacteriia bacterium
GGTTTCTGATGATCAGTCCCAGGACGATTCTAATGCACCAATCCCGCCAACTGATGCCCCACCATCCTTTGTGGTGGAATTGGCTGATATGTACACCCAGCAAGGTCAACCTGGTAAAGCCATCGAAATTCTGGATCCCATGTTTAATGCGGGCGAGCTTATGCGGGAACCCAGTTTATGGCTGGCCCGGTTGCACATGGGAACCGGAGATGTGCAGCGTGGCATGGAAGTCGTGGAAATAATTCTTGAGCGATGGCCCACCACCGGTCAGGCCTGGTTCATTCGGGGACGGGGTCTTGAAGATAAGGGCAAAATTGATGAAGCCCTGGTGGATTACGCCAAAGGCATCAAATACGCACCAGATGATGCTCAAGTGATGTTGGGATACCTGCGGGGCATGCTCCTGGGTTGGGAAAAAGATTTCCAGGTTAAATCAAAAAATGAAGATCAGCTGGAAAAAATAGATCTGCTTCGCACCCAGGCTTTGGCAACCGTCGATCTGATTCCCGATGCCGATGCCGAAGGTCAACTCATTCTGGGCTATGCTTTTCGCAGCTCAGAAGAGATGGCTCTGGCGGTGGTTGCTTTTGAAAAAGCCGCTCTTTTTCCTGAATTGACCATCCCGGCATCTCTGCAAATGAGTGTCTGCTATGACGAGATGGACGATGTGGAAAATGCTCGGGCCGTTCTTGAAAATTTACGGGAACAATTTCCCCAGGATGCCGAAGTGGCCAATTCACTGGGATATTTCCTGGCCGAAAAAGGCCTGGATCTGGAACATGCCCATGATCTGATTACCGAGGCCCTGGCCCACAGCCCCGGCAGTGGAGCTTACCTTGATTCCATGGGCTGGGTTCTCTACCAACAGGGCAAAAACGACGATGCCTTCGATTACATGATCCAGGCTGTAAATGTTTTGCCGGATGATCCCGTTATTCTGGAGCATCTGGGTTTGGTGCTTATTGAGATGGGACAGAACGAAGAAGCTGAAGAAATGCTCCGCCGCTCCATGATGCTCGGGGGCGACAAGGAACGATTGGAGGGGCATCTGAACACCCTGGCTGAAAAGGGCGGAAGCGAGTGAATCCCCTGGGAAACACCCTCTTCCTGAAGCCACTGCTCTTCTGTTTGTTTCTCATTTTATTATCCCTCACGGCTTCTGCATCAGGCCTTGAAAATTCCACTCCTGTAGACCAGAACCTGTATTTCACCCACTGGGAAGGTAATTTTCTGTCCTGGCACCGTCAGGGCATCGCCTGCTGGGTGCATGACGACAGGGGTAATCTGCGTTTTGAAATCATGGTTGGTGGTCAGGACCCATTTCCCAAGAATTTACAGCGGATATTAGCCTGGCAGGGAGCCGAGGGGTGGACTGTGATCTCGGTTGAATCAGGGGGAGGAACGTTCAGCCGCTGGTATGAAGAATGGCAGGAAATGCCACCGTCCCTGGATGTCTGGCTGCGGGTCGTGGCCTCCCAATCCAGTGGTGGTTTGCAATTACCCGCTCTGGTTCGCGACACCAGCCCGGGCGGACGTCCTTTGCTTTTGCCATATTTCGCCAACGATGGCAAACGCCCCCGGGTGAAACGTCTTGAAATGCCGTTACTCAGCTCACATTCTCCTGCGTCTGCAAATGCCAAGGTAGGGTTCCGCCATAATCTTACCCACAGGGGAAGGGGCAGAGGCGGCTACGAAACCGTGTTGAATTTGATTCAGACGACTTCCGAAGATACCGGAATCAGAATCACTTCGTCCCACCAACCCGGTTCATTGGAAGTGGCCGCGCCGCGTCCGGTGGCTGCTGAATTCAACCCAGATGAAGTCTTTCTGCCCTGGTGGCCTCTTTCCGAGATCATCCGGCTCAAGAATTAATAAAAAAGGGGAACTTGTGAAAGCACTTCCGGTTCATAACACCTGCGGTTCCGTCTGTCAGGAAGCAAAAGGAGAAACCGGTGAACCTATCGCGAGATGAACAATTCCCTGTGAGCCCGGCATCAGCCCGGGTTGATCTCAGAGATATCCGCGACGAAGATCTCATCGTGCAAGTTCAGCAAGGCCAAAGAAAGGCCTACGATGAACTGGTGTCCCGTTACAAGGGTCGCCTCTTCAGTTTTATTCTGCGGATGGTCAAGGATCCGGATCTGGCCGAAGAGCTGACTCAGGAAACCCTGATCCGGGTTTATATTCACGCGGCCAAATACCGGGAGATTGCCCGGTTCTCCACCTGGGTGTTCACCATCGCCACGAATCTGGTGCGTAACAAAATGCGCCAGCGTTCCCGGCGTCCCTGGACCATCAGCCTTAACCCGGCACCGGATGAGGACGAAATGCCTGTCGATCCGGCCGATGAAAGAGCTGACGCGTCCGAAGATGTTCACCGAGCGGAATTGGCCACATTGATCAACGAAGCCACCAGCAAAATACCGGAAAAGTATCGCATACCTTTTCTGTTGCGCGAGGTGGATCAGCTCAGTTATGAGGAAATACAACAGGTTACGGGGCTCAAGTTGGGAACGGTTCGTTCCCGTATTAACCGCGCCAGGAATCGTTTTCGGCAGCTTATCAAACCCATGCTGCGCAACGAAACCCTGCTGGTGGAACTGGAGCAAATTGAAGCCCGTGCCGCTGAACGAGACAACCGTGAGCATTGAGCTCGGGGAGGAAGACAATGCGCTGCAATAAAGCACAGGAGTATTTGAGCCTGGAATTGGACGGGGTTCTGCCACCGGATGCCACGGTTCAACTGACATCCCACCTCGATGGGTGTGGTGATTGCCGGGAGTTTCGTGAAGATCTTCTGATGGGCCGGCGTATTCTTCAAGCCACCGAGCCCGAATTGCCTGATAATTTCGATTGGAAGCTGCAACTGAGGTTGAATCAGGCTCTCAAAGAGACCGCTGGTGAAGTTTCCTATCCCTGGGAAGAGAAGCCCGTGGATCGCTACAGGTGGTTGCGGAACTTTGGCAGCGCCGCCGCTGTGGGAATGGCCGCTGTGTTGGCCCTGGCAATTTTTACCGGTCCCACTGACCAATCGCCCATGCCTGCCGCCTATGAACAATCCGTATCTTTTCAAGGCAGTGATCGCTTACCGCTGCAACAGAAATATAATTTCGGCAGCGGCCTCACCAGACAGGTCAGCGGTGGATCACCGTTGGTGCGGCCTTCGGTTAATTCCCGCAATCTGGACAAGGGCTGGTCCGGGCAGCAAATGAAAGATGCGCGGACCATTCAGGCTCTTCGTGAAAAGAACCGGCGTCTCAACACCATGCTCTACCAGACCCAACGCCAGAACAACTGGATGCGGGCACAACTTGACACCAGCCTTGGCAATACGCTAAATCTAGAGGAGAAATAGAACCTGATCCTCACCCATACCGGGAGCGATGAATTGAAGCGTTTTACGCTGGTTGCGGTGCTGATGACCCTTGTGGCGTCTCTGGGATGCGATTTTGACAAGGAAAAAGGAATTCTCATGGCCGCCGGATCTTATGGAGATCTGGCGGTTGTTGTTTCTGACCGGAACATCGAACCCCTTGCCAGGCGGTTCGTTGACAACCTGAATGTTAAAAAAACCTTCGTTATCAAAGAAGAGGGTCTTTTTAATCCCGATGTTTTTTACCCTGACCAGCTGGATATGGGCAAGGCCTATAAAAATGCCATCCTGCTGCTTCGCATTGGCGATGGGGGACAAGTGGAAAAGACTGTTCGCAAGAAGCTCAGCGAAAAGACCTGGTCCCAATTGGCATCCGGTGGCGGCGGCATGGTTCAACTCAATGATCCCTGGGCCACTTACCAAACAGTTCTGGTGGTGGCGTCCCGGGATCGGAACAGTCTCGGCAGTCTTCTGCGCAACAAAACTGACAAAATCAGGGGTCTTCTGGAAGAAAGCAGCCGGCAGCGCATTCTACGCCGGAATCGCTACAATGGCTTGGACACTCACCTTATGAACGCATACCGGGAGCGTTTTGGTTTTTCTCTGGAAATTCCCAAGGATTTCAAACAGAACCAGCTGCAGCCCGAAGGTTTTCCGGGATTGGAGTTGCTCAAACAATCGCCGTCCCGGGGCATCACCATCAGTTGGCTCAATACCGAAGATGTCGATTGGCTGATGGATCAGCGCGGTGCTCTTCACCTCATGCGGCAGGAAATGGGCGAAAAGTTGCATTCCGAAGATATCATTGCCGAATCTCTGGTTTGGGAAGAAACAACCCTCGGGAAAATGGATGTCCTTAAGATGGAAGGCGCCTGGACGAGCAAACGTTTTGCCGGTGGCGGGGCCTTCTGGTGTTATTTTATTCCAGATCCGGCTCATAACCGCGTCATTTGTCTGGATTTACTTGTTTACGGTCCCGGGTTGGATAAGATGCCCATGTTCCGCAATCTGGCAGCTGTTGCTTCCAGCTTTACCCTTTATCAATGATGGATAGGACCATGCGCAAGTTACTGATTCTGAATGTGTTGGTATTGTTTTGCTCAGGAATTCTGGTTGCTGATTCTGCCCTGGCCCAGGATCGAAGTGACACCGGTCGTCACAAACCAACTCCTGTGGTCTCTGATCCGGAAAACAAAGATGCAGTGAAAAATGATGACATTGGTTCCTGGATTTTCGAAATCAATGGCGGACTGGTGGGTGCGGGCGATCTATTCAGTGCGCGCAACACCACCGGTGACAGCATTTCCTGGGTGCCCGAATCCGAAGGTGATTGGGCCTCACACCGGATTCGTGTCGGCCTGGAAAATAGTTTCGGTATGGGCTTTCAGGTGCAAAGGCGTATGGGCAATTGGTATTCTCTAAGGGCTGGCGTCACCTATGCCCGCATGGATCTTACGGCCGAAGCGCCCATTGGTGAATCTGCAGAGGTTTTTCCCTATGACCAGGCAGATCTCTGGCTTGTTACAGCTGGAGCAGAAGTGCGGCTCACGGTTCAGACGGTGTCCTATCCTTATGTGACAGGAGATCTTGTCTATGTGGATTTAGCTCCTGACCGCAGTGCCTTCCTTTCCCAAAGTAACCTGGGAGGCAGGCTGGGCTTTGGTTATCACCACCAGTTTGATCCGGTGTGGGCTTTCAATGTGGAAATCGGGTTGTCCCGGTCGGCTCTGACCTCTGTCTATTTCCCCACTCCTGAAGATGCCAACCCGGAGGATATTGAATACGAAAACGAAAGTCATCTGTCAGTATTTGAAGCAAAGTTTGGAATAAGAGTGAAAATTTGATTCCAAATACTGCAAAACGGTAAGAAATTGATCATTTTTGACTTGATTTTCGTTTTTATTTCCGATTTTGCCTGTTTTGAACTATATTGTCTGGTCTTGTTTAGCAATTCTCTCGTCCCCAATTTGTCCTAAAACTTTCAGGGGTGTATTTCATGAGCAATGTCATTGCAGTC
>JAOZJV010000839.1:0-1319 GCA_029935695.1 Candidatus Krumholzibacteriia bacterium
ATTCAATACTGGTATTGGACCATTCACGACCTCGGTTGGCCACAGCAATTCTGTTCCCTCGGCGAACTGCACGGGACAAAAAACAATAACAATGGTCAGTACCATATTCATAACATTTCCTAGATAATTACGATGCTTCTCCAAGATTGTCGCTACCTTTCGAGAGTAAATTTCTAAGATTCGAATAGGCAAAACCTACCGCTCATCACCAGGAATTGGATCAATATCCCGAACCTTACCAAGGGCTTGATCGAATTTTTTACGGCTACCGCGTTGAGCACGTTCTTCCAAATATTCCTGGGTAAGCAGGGCGGAAAGTTTCTCAGCAACAGCAGTTGAAATGAGCTGGTTGATAGAAATACCTTCCCGCTGAGCAAGATCCCGTACTTGCTGGTGAAGGGACTCTGAAAGACGCAGACTGATTGCACTCATGACTAATTCTCCAATTTTTCCAGAAACGCCCCAGGCCTGATTGCCTCGAGTCCAAATTTTTCCACTCCCCCAAAATCTTTGATGTTGTGTGTTACGATGAAGTCACTGCTGCTTTCAACAGCTACCTCCAGAACCATGTCGTCCTTTGGGTCCTTTAGAAAAGGTCGCCAGAGGAAGAAAATCTCTCGGTGTTCTCCTGATTGGCACAAATAGTCCAAGATATCATCAACATCTGAGTGCCGAAGCCCAATAGAACGGGAGCTGCGCTTTGCAACATCTTCGTACTCCAGAACCAGCGGAACAGAAAGAACCAAATTGAATTGGCCTTGACCAACCATTTTAATGACTTGGTACGATGCACCGTTTCGAGACCTAAGGGCCGCGATGAGAACATTGGTGTCGATGACAATTTTTGGTTTCATAATGGTATTATAGGTGATACCGGAACATTCGTCAATAGTGACGAGGGAAACCGTGCTACCGTTATATCATGATACGGTCATTTAAGAATGAAGGAACAGAGTCCATATTTAATGGTCGTACCACAAAAAAAGCCCGAAAGGTCTGTCCCGTTCAGCTATGGAAAAGCTATGGTTCGCGTACCAACCCACAGGGAACCGACACATCCAGGCGAAATGCTTTTAGAGGAATTTCTTAAACCTATGGGAATTTCTCAGCGTGACCTGGCTGATGAAATCCATGTGCCATATCAGCGGGTGAATGAACTGGTCAATGGCAAGCGTGGGGTAACTCCCAGCACGGCGCTCCGTTTGGCAAAATATTTTGGGAACAGTGCCGGTTTTTGGCTTTCTCTTCAGCACCGCTGGGATTTATTTCGCACAATGAAGTCTGAAGCGAAAGCATTGGAATCAATCCAACCTGCTGAA
>JAOZJV010000839.1:1329-1575 GCA_029935695.1 Candidatus Krumholzibacteriia bacterium
CGTTCGCTGGTTAATCATTACAGGACAAAAAAAACGACAAGATCATTCCAATATCATTCAACCAATTCAATATTCCAGGCCACAACAATCTTCAAACAACCTCATGCCCACAAATCCCACACCGCTCCGTCTGAACCGCTCCCCAACTCAAAACAGGTATAAAAAACACACTCACCCGATTACAAGTCTCCACCTTCACCCACCGAGTATGATTATTACAACGCAGGCAGGTCCGGTATTCCCCGA
>JAOZJV010000840.1 GCA_029935695.1 Candidatus Krumholzibacteriia bacterium
TACCAGGTCAGGAGGGCCACCAGATAGAGTTGGCCATTGACCATGAAAACATCCGGGGCCCTGCATATTTCCAAACCCCCACCCAAGGAGAAATGTGATGCTGACTTATCCAACTGTGGAAAAACTGAAGGAAATGCGCCTGAAAGGGATGGCCTCTGCTTATGAGGATCAAATGGAAACCCAGGACATTGCGAGTCTTTGCTTTGATGAACGCCTTGGTCTGTTGGTTGATAGGGAACAAACAGAGCGAGATAATCGCCGCCTGAAAACCCGGCTGACCAAGGCCAAACTCAAGCAAGAGGCCAGCATGGAAGATATTGATTATGGAGCCAAGCGTGAGCTCGACAAAGCCCAGTTGTTGGACCTTGGATCCTGTCGTTGGCTCAAGGAACACAACAACCTCCTTGTGACGGGTCTGACGGGTGTGGGCAAGACCTACATTGCCTGTGCGCTGGCTCAAAAGGCCTGCCGGGAAGGGTTTACATCTCTCTATCTTCGTCTCCCCAGGCTTTTTGGAGACCTGACCATTGCCAAGGGCGATGGGCGTTACAGCAAATTGTTGGTACGGTACAGCAAAGTAGACCTGATCGTTTTGGACGATTGGGGGATCGCGCCGATGACTGCGGAAAACCGCCGAGATCTCCTTGAGATCCTGGATGATCGTTATGAAAAAAAGTCCACCCTGATTACAAGCCAGTTACCAGTCAAAAAATGGCATCGGTATCTTGAGGATCCGACGTTGGCCGATGCCATCTTGGATCGAGTGGTCCACAACGCCTACCGGATCGAGATGGGAGGAGAATCCATCAGGAAACTAAAAGGAAAAAGAAAGGGAAAATCTTGACGAACAGGGTCATGAAGAAGTAGAAATAATCATCCTGTGCGGCCCGTTAAATAGGGTGGCCGGAATGAGCCGGAATCGGTGGCCGGATAAAACTGAAATGGGTGGCCGGAATGCTGCCGGAATTAGTGGCCGGATTGGCCGGAATACCCAACACTTTCCCAAATCACTGAGGAGGTTCTGAAATTCAGTAAACTCCTGATCGTGGCTTTTGAAGGAGATGTGGCACCACCCTTCTTTGGGGCTGCTCTGGCTGCTGACTATCGGTTCGGAACTGATGAGATGGTTTTCCAGCCATCCCACTTAAAATTGGGACTTCCCCCAGGCGGTGGGCTTGGCTTCTTTCTGCCACGCTTTGTTAGCCATGCAAAAGCAAGGGACCTTCTCTTTTCCACTGAACCAACTGCGGCTTCTGAACTCAAGCACCTTGGTTTGCTTGATGATCATTTTCCCTGTAATTATTTCAGGGAGGAATGCACAAGAATCGCGGGGGAACTGGTGGAAATGCCCCTTCTTTCCATAATGGGTGTTAAGGCTATCATTCAGCCTCATCAGAAAGATTTGAATGCATTCCTGAATTATGAGGACAAAGCCATGGCTGGGGTTATGGCAAGGCGGAAATTCCACAAAGGATAATCAGGCGATGATGGTTAAAGACCGGTTTTCTGAGGATATTGACTCTATTAAAGATGTTCGGCAGATGATTCTGGTTGCTGCAAACGGCCTTAA
>JAOZJV010000280.1 GCA_029935695.1 Candidatus Krumholzibacteriia bacterium
AATTCCATCTTCCCAATTTCCAGCCAAAATGTGAATTTCCGAGGCGCGTCGGTATAGATCCATCCGCCATCCGGGTTGCAGATCGGTGCGGCTTGCAAGAGCTTCATAATGGTCAGCCTCGCCCCGCCGGCTGGTTCGCTGGCCGGAAACCCACCATCCCTGGAAAGTGAAATCCTCGGGAGGAGTGGGGTACAGAACAAGATGCTGATTCAGTTCCTGGTTCTTGAGTAATCGGGCCCCGAGTCCCGCTTTGGCATCATGGGAAAAAGCGGAATTCTGGATGTCCTGATCCAGCAGCCAGCTTTTCCGCAGGACAGACAGCTTGCGTGCATCCTGTTTCGAGTCCAAAACTGGCGGCAGAGCAGGGTAACCATTCAACCGGCGATGGGCTGTCCACAAAACCCAGGCATTGCCCATGTCGTAAGTGCCCAGATTCAGGGTGGATGTCCAAAAGATTTTATTCTGGTTGGTTTTTTCTTTCAGCATGTGACCCAGCAGCCGGCTGCGCAAATTCCAGACGAATACATCTCTGGTGGGCAGGCCCAGTTGGAGACCTTCCGAGGCAAGGCGAAGGGAAAGCCTGCGTGCCTCTTTCAACGCACCATTGTCCAATGCCCGGAAAAACCCCATGGCCAAACGTTCGGCCAGAAGGTAACGCCCGCTGGTGTTCAGGGACTGAGGCCAGTTCTGCAGCTGCCGAATGCGCAGACCATGCCACCTGGCCCATGAGGCCGCTGCAGCTTCATCGCCCATGCCAGCCAAAAGGCGCAAGCTGAGATGTGGCGACTGAAGGGATGCCGGTTGGGAAAGAATCTGCAAACCAGCAGATGTCCAGGAGGTGTCGATGCTGGCGGTGGCCAACAGGCCGGCAGGATACCCCCACGCCAATTCAACTTTGTCGGGGTCAGTCAGGGTTCCCACCTGGAATTGCTGAATAAACGGATCATAAACTGATTTGGCCTGACTCAACCCGGAGTTGAGACTCAGGATCAGCACCAGCACCACAGTTCGAAAATTCATGGAGAAAAAATTGAGTCCAGACATCACCGGATCAGCACCACCTTGCGCATCGTTGAAAAGCCGGATCCTTCCAGCTTCAGATAATAGTTCCCGGTTGCCAGCCTTCTGCCCTGGTCGTCAAACCCATCCCAGAAAATCTGGTAACGGCCTGAAGAACACGGCCGGTCATGCACCAATCGTCCCCGCAGATCATAAATCTTCAGACTGGCGGTCTGGCTGACCGGAATGTCGATCAAAAATTTGATGCTCCCGGTGGATGGGTTGGGAAAAGGCTGTTCCAAATACCCCACCGCCCTGGCACCATCATCAGGATATACAACAACTGCCCGCGAAGCGACAGTTCCTTTAACTCCCGTGAAAAGAACTCGCAGAAGATGACGGGTCAGCCCCAATGGTTGTAATTCATTCAGGATAAAATCCCGCGGCATGAGAAACCCTGAAGCACATGGTGTAAGGTGATTTTCCTGGTCAGGTATGGCTTCGAAATTCCGGGTTTGGAGATCAAAGAATTCGACCACCGGATTGTTGAATCCATTGTCCGGGTCTGGTTTGGAAAAGTACAAGCCGGCAGGGCATTCTTCAGCACTGGTATTCCAGACAACGGGAAAAGCCGAGGCCGGCACAACATTCAATGGCTCCATGGATGAGATGACCCAGCCCTTCCAGCGCCATAGATAATAACTGGAAAATTCCAGTCTGAGGCGCCATGGCCCCTGGCCGGAATCAGGCAGGGGAAGCACATCAACACGCCACTGGGGAAAGTTGTTTTCATCCAGAATCAGCAGCGAATCGGCAAAGACAGCTGCGCCGCCGAGGGTATTGTCCGACTCCGGAGAAATGACGGCATCCCAACCATCCACGGGAGCAGCAGGAACCAGGGTCCCGTCCGGTCCCTGCCAGAAAACCGCGGCGCCGTCCATCACCGTTCCTGCATGCAGAAATTCCACTTCGATGGCGTGGGTCAGTTGGATGGCCCTGATTTCCGGACCCAGAATGGGGCTGATGAGAGCAGCCCTGCCCTTCCTTCCATACTGCACATGGGGCCAGGCCGAGGATGTCGGATAATCTTCGCCGGTGCAGGCCAGCACGGCGCTTTCATCGGCAGTTAAAAAAGGTGCCTGGTTCCAAAGATGCCACTGGGTATTGATTTCGGTGTTGGGGAATTCCTGGTCCCAGAATTCCCAGCCGGGATCGTTGAAATCAAAAATATCTGCATCACTCAGCCACACCCAGGGCTGGTGTTCAAGAGGAAGATCCTGTTCATCGGTGACAAATTGGAAATGAAAATCGGTGATGGCACCGGGGGGTGGATTGGTCGGAGCCACAAAGAGCAAAGGTTCGTGGGGTGTCCATATCCCATCCTGCTCCGTGAGAGTGAACTCTTGGGAAGAGTGACCACCAGGAAATTCTCCCCCACCTTCTCCGGAAACAGTGAGCATGCACTGCAGGTCGCCCATGGGGTTTGCCAGGGAATGCACCACCAGATCCAGCAGGCACTGATCTTCCTGAATAACCTGGAAATCCAGGTCGATGACATGTTGAGACGGAGAATCGGAAATTACACAGGACACCATATTTCCATGGGAGGTGATTTCCTCAAAACTCACACCGGAAGGACCACCATAGCCCCCGGTGCCGGGAGTGGTCAGTGGGGTGAGCGATTCAACTCCCAGAGGACCGGGAAAAAGATCTTCAGGGCGGCCATCATCTTCGCCGTTTTGAAGCAACAAGTCATTGTCGGCTTCCACCAGACGAGCTCTTAAATGATAGGCATTTCCACCATCGGATACGTACCAGCCGTCAGGAACAGTTTCATCCACGTGGTAAACCAGCATTTGACCGGATGGCAAACCCATGTCGAAAGGATAAGTAAGTTCCGGGTCCCGGGTTTCCATGAGAAAAAATTCAGACCCAAGGACGCCTGAGGAAAAAACCTGGACAGGTGTTGTTCCTGACCCCCGCCAGGCTGCCACCGGGCACACAGGATTATTGGTCAGGGGATACCGTTGGGGCACAGTCCATCCCAGTTGAATGCTGGTGTAGGCATCGGGAAGAGCAGGGTTGTGCCCATCGCCGGTGCCCCAGGCACCGGATGACATCAAGCTGAAACGGCCAAGTCCCCCCAGAGAACGCACATCCACACCGCTGGCTTCGGGATGAAGCAGGGGATCGTATCGATCCTCCATGCCCAGCAGATGTCCTGTTTCGTGAGCCCAGATTCCCAGTCCGCTTTGCAGGCTGGCCACGGCGTAAAACGCAGCCTGAATGCCGCCGCTTTCAACAGGGGGATCGATAAAAAATTGCAGGGGTTGGATCAAGCCCTGGGCCGGGTCGTTTTCCTGCCCGGGTCCGGAATGCAGGATAAGAACACCATCAACCTGACCGTCGTCATCACCACTGCCGGGCAAACCATCAGGACCATCCATATCCAGCCGCCGGAATTCCAGTCCCTGCCGGGCAACGGCAGTGATCGCTTCGGTGGCCAGAGCCCGGGTTCGGTGAAAACCGGAATATCCAACATCTGAATATGAGTCGCGGGTGCCCTCCATATGAACCAAGGGTGCAAGGGTGATTTTAAGGTCCACATTCCCGCCTGAAGCAACGCGGAAATAGTATTCCATGGTGGACCCATGACCTCCGAACAATTGGGCATCAAGGGATTCCCGGGGACTCCAGGTGGAAGGCAGTCGGGTGCCGTCAAAATCCACGGGAATCACCAGCAGGCCAAATTTAGCGGCGGATGATAGTGCTGTTCGATCGGAAAGCAATTCTTTGGATGCGGAGCGTCTGTCTTGACGCAAACGGTGCAATTCGTTCTGATCTTCCTGATCTTCCAGAAGACCACCCAGGCAAAGGGCAGGCCAGCTGAACAGCACCAGAATAAACACCGAAAGGAGTCGGTGTTTCCCTGGAGAAAATTGAAAGTTCAGTATTGCAGAGACCATTCTATTTTAAACCCGACCCGGGCAGGAGAGTTCCCGCCCGGGCCTGTAGAGTTGCCCAAAGGGTCAGTGGTTGAAATGCCGGCGTCCGGTCAAGATCAAAGTCACGCCCAATTCAGCAGCTGCAGCTGCCACTTCGTCATCGCGGATGCTGCCTCCGGGAGCAATGATGGCCCTGGCTCCGGCAGCGGCCAATTTTTCGATGCCATCCGGAAAAGGGAAAAAGCCGTCGGAAGCCACCACGCATCCTTTGAGATCCAGGTTCTGATTGCCTGCCTTCATGACCGCCAACTCGGTGCTGTCCACCCGGCTCATCTGACCAAACCCCAGACCGAGAGTTGCCTGAAGGTTACCCAGAACGATGGCGTTGCTTTTGCCGTGCTTGCACACTTTCCACACCATTTCCAGAGCGGTCATGGTTTCTGGGTCGGGCTGATCACCAGCCACCACTTTCATGTCATCCAATTCGCTGAATCCGGCATCTTCGTCCTGGGCAAGCACCAGGGAACCCCATGCTCTTTTTTTGCCTTCGGTGGCCGCCAGAAAGGCCGGAATATCAACGGTCAAGATACGAACGTTCTTCTTTTTGGTGAGCCTTTTGAGGGCCTCATCTGTGTAACCCGGAGCAATGATGATTTCCAGAAAACGTTTGGCGAGAATCTCAGCGGTGGGAAGATCCACTGCTTCATTAAAAGCAAAAACACCACCAAAAGCAGACACCGGATCACAGATGAGGGCTCTTTCCAGTCCCATCACGCCGGAGCCCAGACCGAACCCGCAAGGATTCGTGTGCTTGAGAATACCACAGCAGGGATCCTCGAAATCGCCCATCAATTTCACAGCGGCAATGAGGTCCACCAGGTTGTTGTAGGAAAGCTCTTTTCCCCCATGCTGGGTGATGCCCACAGCAGCCAAACTGCCGTCGCCCGGCAAATGAAGGGTGGCACCCTGGTGAGGGTTTTCTCCGTAGCGCAGAGCGATGCCAGCAGATGTTCCTGTTAAACCTTCAAACCATCCGGCGATGGCTTCGTTGTATTTTTCAGCCTTGCGGAACGTGGCAGCAGCCATGCGGCGACGGAAATCCACTTCCGTGTCTCCGCTGTGAGCTTCCATTTGCTGAAGAAATTCAGCATAGAATGAAGGGTCACTGAGCACCGTCACCCGGCCGAAATTTTTCGCTGCCGCTCTCAGCAGAGTGGGCCCGCCAATGTCGATTTGCTCCACGGTTTCGGCTTCTCCGGCATCCCGTTTCAGGGCGTCTTCGAAACGGTACAGATTCACTGCCACCACATCGATGGCCTGGATGCCGAGCTCTTTGGTTTCTTCAAAGCTCTCGTGACTGGGGCCCAGAATTCCTCCGTGAATAGCAGGGTGCAGAGTTTTCACA
>JAOZJV010000281.1 GCA_029935695.1 Candidatus Krumholzibacteriia bacterium
GCCGACCCGGCTCAGCCAACCGGCGCACACTGTTCTCGATCATGATCACCGAACTGTCCACAACCAGCCCAAAATCGATGGCTCCCAGACTCATCAAACTTCCGGCAATACCAAAACGAGCCATACCCTGAACGGCAAAGAGCATGGACAGGGGAATGGCAGATGCCACAATCAGCCCCGCGCGCAGGTTGCCCAGAAACGCAAACAGCACTGCCACGACCAGAAGTGCGCCCACAAAAAGATTCTCTTTCACTGTTTCCAGAACCTGATCCACAAGATCGGTGCGTTCGTAAACCGATTTCACGACAACACCCTCGGGCAGGGTTTCCTGAATCTCGGTCATTCGATCGCGAAGCCTGGAAGTCACGTCGTGACTGTTTTCACCCATGAGCAGGAATCCCAGACCAAGCACCGTTTCTCCCTGCCCATTGACCGTGACAGCACCCCGGCGAATTTCATGGCCAGTGAGAACCTCACCAACATCTCTCACCCTTACCGGAACTCCTTCATGGGCAACGATGACGATATTTCCGATTTCCTCCAGATTGGTGGTCAGGCTGATGCCCTGTACCACGTGTAATTCTCCGGCCTGGACGATATACCCGCCTCCGACATTCAAATTGTTGGCAGCCAGGGCCTGCAAAACATCATCAAGAGTGAGATCAAATTTCACCAGGCGTTCGGGATCGGCCAGAACATGATATTGCCGGCTCTCTCCCCCCCAGGTGTTGACCTCGGCCACACCGGCGACCGACCGCAGACGAGGCTTGATCACCCAGTCGTGGATGGTGGTCAACTCCTGCAGGCTGTGCACATCGCTGGTGACGACATAGTGGAAAATTTCGCCCAATCCCGTGGCCACGGGCCCCATTTCCGGACGCCCGATGCCTGCGGGCAACTCCACCGCCTGCAGGCGTTCCATGACCAGCTGGCGGGCAAAATAGATATCCGTGGATTCATCAAAAGTCACAGTCACCTGAGAAAGTCCGAATTTGGACAGCGACCGTACTTCCAGGAGACTCGGCAATCCGGCAATGGCCTGTTCCACAGGAAAAGTGACCTGCTGTTCCATCTCCAGGGGCGACAGGGCCGATGCCGTGGTATTGACCTGCACCTGCACCGGGGTCGTGTCGGGAAAAGCATCGAGAGGCAGATTAAGCACTGTGCTGACCCCGGCGACAATCACCACGCAAGTCAGTGCCAGAACCATGAACCGGTGATCAAGAGACCAGTTGATTATTTTATTCAGCAAGGTATTGCCTTCCTAGGTTCCCGGTTCAACTTCACAGCAACCGGCCCCGATGCTGCCTTTGAGAATTTCTGTTTTGAGCAGATAACTGCCTTGGGTGACCACTTCGTCCCCGGTTTCCAGCCCGGCCAGCACCTCGCACACGGCTTCACTGGTAATGCCCAGATGCACCTTCCGCGGTTCGTAGACGGTTGCTGATTTTCGGACAAACACAATGTTGCAGCACCCTTCCCACTGAACAGCCGACTCGGGCACAACCAGGGCGTTTGGCCGTTGGCCCAGGGTCACTTCCGCCCGGGCAAACATGTTGGCCAGGAGACGGCCATCAGGATTGGGAATTTCAGCCCGCACGCGCAGGGTCCGGGTTCTCGGGTCCAGTTCCGTGCTGACCCAGGTTATCCGGCCATCCACCGTTTCACCGGGCAGCCCATCCACATGAAGCACCAACGACTGGCCCAGCTGCACATCTCGCAGGTCGCTTTCATGAACATCGACCAAAACCCACATGCGCGAAATATCGGCCACCGCGAACAGAGGGCGCGCTGGCTGCACAACTTCCCCCATGGCCATGAACCGATCCACGATGACACCCGACATGGGGGCTGTCACGGTGTAGGCCGAGCTGGTGTCATTGGTGCGCCCAACATCCTGAACCTGTTGGCTCGAAAGCCCCAGACTAAGCAGAGCCTGTTCTGCATCCCCAAGAGCAATCTGGCTTTGGGCCAAAAGGATTTCGGCTTCAATGAAATCTTTTTCCGTGGCCACACCCCGGGCCAGCAGATCTGCTTCCCGCGCCTGATTTTTTTTCCACAGTTTCACAGCGGTTGAGGCCAGATGGAAGGACGCCTTGGCTGACCCGAGATGGGCCGAGGTGATGGTCGCCAGGGCATCACCCGCTTCAACACGGTCGCCTGGTTCTTTGTGCAGGGCGGCCACAACCCCGGGCACCAGAGAAGACAGGCGGGCATACCTGTTGCCATCGTAAACAATCCGGGCGGCGCAATCGATGGTCCGGCTGAGTTGTCGTCGTTCCACCCGGACAACCTGCAGCCCGGCACTCTCGGCAGCATCGGCGCTTTCCAGGCGAACAATCAGATCTTCATTGGCACAATTCTGGGACGGGGGTCGTTGGCGGCGTGTGTAAGATTCCAAGGGCTGTTCATTTTCCGGCACAAATTTTTCCGCGGCGGCCGGATCCAGCTCCGGGTTGCAGATATAACACTGCGATTCGGGGCGATCATGCCCACCACACCAGTCACCGATGGCCTTGAAAGCCGGGATGAGTGCCTCATTGCACTGGTAACAAAAAGCTTCGGGCACACCATGTCCGTTGCAAAAACCCAGAGATTCGACCAGTTCCGGATTGCAGAATGGACACTGGCTTTCGGCAATCTGATGTTCCTGGCAGAAGTCTGTTTCCGCAGTATTGGACGGACCTGCCTCTTCAGTATTTTGTTCCGCGCAACCGGCAGCCAGCACGAGCAAAGCGAGCGCCAGGAACATTGTTGTTGATCGTAACATTGAGGGTCTCCTATTGATTACAGATTCCGGCACCGGCAAGGCTCATCAGCTGAGCCTCGGCCCTGGCCATCTCCCGGTGAAGTTCAATGGATCGAAGGCGAACGGTACCCAGGGTGCTTTGGGCATCCATCAGTTCCAGGAACTGGACGCGTCCCACCCGGTAGCCTTCCTGTGCCTGTTCAAGCCCGCGCTCAGCTGCCGGCAGGATTTTGCCTGCAACAACTTCCAGTTGGTCCCGGGCATTCAGATATCGATACCGTGCCACCGCCATTTGGTTTTGGAGTTTATTGTCCACGAGTTGGGCTTGATCCCTGGCCAGGGCTACTTCTGCCTGGTGGGCAGCAATCAGGCCCTGGCTGCGGTCAAAAAGAGGCAAAGGCAGGGAGATTCCCGCTTCGAGATAATTATCATCTGCTCCACGGTTCCTTCCGTAAGCCACAAAAATATCCAAATCGGGGATTCTTTCGGCCTTGACCCGTTGCAGGGTTGCTCTGGCAGAGTCCACTCCCAGATGAGCCGCTGTCTGGGCCGGGTGATCGGCCACAGTCTGCATTTGAAGCAAATCTGCCATGACCTCAGGATAGCTTTCATCTGAATCAGAGAATCGTTCCATGGGAACATCCGCCCCCCCCAGCAGGGCCATCAACTGCGCCTTTGACTCCCGCCTTTCCAAAGAATGCTCCTGCCTTTGCACCTCAAGGTGATACACATCCAGCAGCGCCCTGGTAACCTGAGATTCCGGGGCTGCCCTTGCTTCGAATCGTGTGCGGGCCATATCGAGTGTGCTGTTGGCGAGAGCCAGAAGATCAAGCAATGCCGCATCCAATTTTCGATAGTGGAATTCTTCGAGCCACATTGTTCTCAGGCTGAACATCACGTTCCGGTGTGTGCTCAAGGCTTGATGGATTGCCAGTTCATGGTTCGCCCGTGCTGCCTCCACCCTGGCCCCCCTTCGCCCGCCGACAATCAACGGCTGAACCAGAGACACCTTTTCCTTCCGGTCATCCGGATCGCTGGTGGACATCTCATTGATATCCAGACCAAGGGTGGGATTGGGGTAGGCTGCTGCCTGCTCCACCCAGGCCGCCCGGGCACCCACATCGTTTTGGGCCGCCGAAAGAGTTGGACTCGTCAACTCTGCCAGGCGCACAAGATCACCCCAGGTGATCTCCTTCTTTGCCAGCAAAGAATCAACTTCAAGGGCCCTGTTTTCATATGACTGCGTTTGCGAGTCAGCCAAAACAGGCCGCACCACACAGAACAGCATCAACATGGAAAACGTCAGGATAAGCCTCAGCAACATGCCGAGTACCTCCATGGATTAAGTACACCAACCTTCAATGGCCGGATGTTTATTTTGTGAATCAGATAAGGAGAGGACGAGCCTTAGCAGCCAGGCGGGTGGTATATCTTGAATCGATATCCAGAATCAAAGGGCTTCAGGGGAGAGGCCACCATGCCCTTGCTTTCCGTGGCTTGAGATTCCATGGCCGGGACTTTCATCAAAGCAACGACGCAACCGCAACAGGGTAGGAAACAATTGCTGCAACTGTCAGGACAGCAGTCATTGGCGGAGGGAAAATTTTCGTCGGCAGTCTCAGTTTCGGTATGGCAGGTTTCCTCAGAGCAACAGGCCTCTGAGGCGGCATTGGAGCCAGCGGCAGCCGTCAAAGGCATGGACATCAGGACCACTACCAGAGTGGCCAAAACAATCCAGGTACCAGAAAGGGGCTGAGCTGTCGTCATAGGGGAAGTTAGCTTTCAAAACTGAGTTATTGACAGAATATCATACTCCATTGCTATGGTTTAGGTATAGCTCCGGAGGGCAATAATGTCAAGCTTCATGCCTGATTTGCACTTCCCTTTGTCTTCGGACCAGGGAGAAGATTTTGTAGATGAGAAAAAACCAATGAATTTCATCTGCAAATTGACAAAATGTTATTTTTTAGATAAATTTCTAAGTGAGATTCTCATCTACAAATCGACCAATCCAAAGGAGTGAGCATGTTTTTCGGCAGAGATCATGAAATGAAACAACTGCACCGTATCGCCAAACTACCCAAGGCATCACTTGTTATTTGCCGTGGACGGCGGCGGATTGGCAAGAGTACCTTGATTGAGAATTTTGCAGGCGACTTTCCTCATTTCTATGAATTTCAGGGTCTTGCCCCCCGACAACAGCTCTCAAACAGTGATCAGCTGGACAATTTCAGCAACCAACTCCGGTCACAGTTGAATCTGCCTCCCCTGCACTTGCGTGACTGGAACGAAGCTTTCGCTCTGCTGGCTCGGTTGACCGAGAAGAATCGGGTTCTGGTCTTCCTTGACGAAATATCATGGATGGCGGCGAAGGATAAGGACTTCGTGGGACAACTGAAAATTGCCTGGGATACGTTGTTCAAAAATAATCCCCAGTTGATGATGGTTCTCTGTGGTTCCGTTTCCTCGTGGATTGATTTCAACATCCTGAACAGTGCCGACTTCATGGGGCGTGTCTCTCTGTCCATCGACCTGCGCGAGCTGCCGCTGGCCGACTGCAACCAATTCTGGAATTCTGCCAGTGGTGAAGTGA
>JAOZJV010000841.1 GCA_029935695.1 Candidatus Krumholzibacteriia bacterium
ATAATGTTCAAACTTCCCAAAGTGGCGATGGCATCTGGCACCATCCCACCCCTGGTCACATGGGTGAACGATGAGAAGATGGAGAAACACGGGGGCCGCACTTTCATGCGGTACGGATTGCCTGAGCCGTCACTGACACAGAAGAAACCCAACTCGCCATTGGCACCCTCGCCAAATCCATAACCTTCGCCGGCAGGAACCTTGATGCCTTCGGAAATCAGCTTGAATTGGTTCATGACCCCTTCAATGCTGTTATAAACCTTCTCTTTGGGAGGCAAAATCACCGAATGGTCGTCGATGTTGAGAGGTCCGTCAGGCATCATATCCAAAGCCTGCAGTACGATTCGGCGACTCTGGACCATTTCGGCCATGCGCACCATGATGCGGTCATGGGTGTCGCCGTTGGTGCCGGTGGGAATGTCGAAATCGTAATTTTCGTATCCCCAATAAGGGGAGAGTTTGCGCAAATCGTATTCCAGGCCCGTGGCGCGCAGACAAGGTCCGGTGTAACCGAAACTCAGGGCATCGGCCTGGCTGATGACTCCCACATCCACCGTGCGGCCCAGGAAAATGGCGTTGCGGGCGATGAGTTGCATCACGTCGTCGGTGCCCTGAACCAGCTCTTCCATCTTGTGACGGATTTCTGTTTCAAAGCCCTCGTAAAGGTCGTGGCTCATGCCACCAATGCGGGCATAATTGGTGGTCAAACGACTGCCACACAATTTTTCCAGACTCTGGTAAATGCTCTCGCGAACATTGTACAGGTACCAGTAGTTGGTCAGGGCGCCCACATCCACCAGGTTGGCGCACACGCAAACCAGGTGATCAATGATGCGGCCCAACTCGCTGACGATGACCCGGATGGCCTCGGCCCGCGGCGTGATCTTCACATCCAGCACTTTTTCCACTGCCGAAGCGTAGATGCTGTTATTGGTCATGGCCGAACAGTAATTCAGACGGTCGGTGTAAGGCATCACCTGGGCCCAGGTATGATCCTCAGCCTCTTTTTCGAAACAACGGTGGATGTAGCCGATTTCACACTTGCTGTCGAGAATGGTTTCACCATCGAGCAGAACTTCCACCCGCAGGGCGCCATGCATGGCCGGATGACTGGGACCCAGATTCACCGTCAGCAAATCGCTGGGATAAACCTCATCCACCACGCCGCCCAATTCAGGAGCCATGTCCGTTGCCCGCCGGGCTCCGCGTTCAATATCCTCGGTGGAAAACAAATCTTCAGGGACACGGCATTCCTGCCCCCGTTCAATGGGATAATCCTTGCGTAAGCCGTGGCCTTCAAACTGATGATGGGTCAGGATGCGGCGCAGATCAGGGTGCCCGCTGAAAGACACACCAAGCAGGTCATAAACCTCTCGCTCGGCCCAGTCGGCAGAATGATAAACGGAAGAAACAGAGGGAACTGCAGCATCTTCTTCAACATCTACCTTAACAGTCACCCGCTGGTTGTTCTGATAGGAGCGCATGAGGTAATTGACCTCAAAGCGTTTGTCGCGCTCTGCTTGATCCATGTTGTCCACCCCCACAACATCAGTGAGCTGCTCACAG
>JAOZJV010000842.1 GCA_029935695.1 Candidatus Krumholzibacteriia bacterium
GCCAATTGGCGAATATCATCCTTGGTGAAGAACCGCTTGATGCGATGCTTGCGCAGAATTGAAAGCCATAGCTGCTCTCTTTGCCGTCTTCCAAATTTTGGAAAATTGAGACTGTAGGCAAAGCGCCGCCGCACCGACTGGTCGATATTCTCCACCCTGTTTGTGATCCAGATAACCCTGGTTCCAGGCTCCTCAAGCAAGGTATTCAACCAGCCTTTGTCCTGCGATTCCCCCCGTATAAACCAACCATCATCAGTGTTTAAAAGAGTGTCCGCCTCATCAACCACCACCACCGAACCTTCTCCGTGATTGGTGAGATTAAGACAGGCGGTCAAACCCAGGCGCCGGCTTTGGGACTTGTTTTCGGTGTTGTGCATCACTTCGAACGAAGGACAGCCCAGTTTTGAGGCCAGGGCCCGGGTGAAGCTTGTTTTGCCGGTACCAGGTGGGCCATAAAACAAAACATGGGTGGCCGAGGCCTGCTTTTTCGCCAGCAGGTCAACCAGGTGTTCCAGGTCACTGCATTTTACCACATGAGTGTCCAGCGACACCGTTGGTTTGGGAAGCACCTGATAGTGCTCCCGCGTCAGGACATCCTTGGCCGATTCGTTGATCAGCGGCAGGCAATCCTTGGATAACTCCAACCAGCTTTGATCAAAATTAATAAAGCCCAGTTTGCGCAGACGTCCGTGGAGCATTTTTTCAAATCGGCCGGGTGGTATGTGCAACGCGGCCTGAACATATTTGCGGCCCGCGTAACGGTCGCAATCCAAATGGGAGTCGAAGAAATTTTCCGCGCTGGTCCACGTTGTCATAATGTTAAGAAACAGACACAACTCGGCTTCTTCATGGGTCAAATCGAACAAAGAGGTGAATTCTTCAAAATTTGCTGCCAGGGAAGAGCGATAGCCTGTGCCGTTTTTTTCGAGTGCCCGTTCCAGAAGAGCGACAACTTCCCTCCCAAGACTGCGCAGGCGGCGTTTGGGGACGCGATTCAGGGCGAATGCCATGTTGTCAAAAAGATGGACCTCGTCAACCCTGTCTTTTGCCGCCTCCATTACGGCCTGATGAGCAGACCTCGGCATGTACGATACGATGATACTATTCAGGGCCTCCATTTGGTCATGGAGCAACCAGTCTATAAACTCAAGGGATTTAACATCCCAAACCGGATATTGCTCCATTATTGCCATCAGGTATACCGAACACCGAGCCTTGACGAATGCTTCGTTGGCATCAGTCTGGCTTTTGAGGCGATTGTTTTGCCGGTTCATTCTTTTGAACAATCTTCTGGCATCGGATACTGAATGGCCCATCATTTTCTCCCTTGTTGCGTTTATGATAATCTGGTATCGTTCCAAACCATGGAACGTTTTGATGGAATGTTGAATTTTTATCAGGGAGACATCATGCCCAGAAAAATGAATCCTGATTTGAGCCACAGCGAAAAACTCATTAAACTTTTTGCGATGCTTTTCTTTCGTCACGGAAGCCGTTCGCTCACCCAACTGGCTGACCATCTCGGTTGTTCCAAACAAACAGTGCAGCATCTGATCCAGAAGG
>JAOZJV010000282.1:0-2171 GCA_029935695.1 Candidatus Krumholzibacteriia bacterium
ATGGATAGACATCCATCACTTCCATGATGCCGTGGTAATAAAGAGAACCGATGACGTTGGCCTGGTCGGCAACCATCAGGTCCACGGCCTCAGCCTGCATAACGCAGGGAGGAACCCAGGGCGTGCTGGTCGAGGCGCTGTACATGGCGACGGCACCGTCGGGCTGGGCAGGATCGCCGGCGCGCATCCAGGCTTCAGCGAAACATTCGTTCATGGAGAAATCGCCATTGGAGCAACTCACGTCAAGAACCCAGGGGTTCATGTATTCGTTGCTCAGATTGTGCACATTGGTGATGTTGAAAGGAGGGTTGGACCAGGATGTTCCCGAGCCATGACCAATGTAGTTCACCAGGCTGACACCGCCGTTGACGGCGTTGGCGATGGTGGTGGAATTTCCGGAAGGCTGGTAGATTTCGTGCACCTCGGTGAAGGTGTAACCCAGCATATCCTGACGCAACCATTCGGCGCGCGTGTAATCAGGAGGGGAACCTTCGCTGGAGGCCAGGCCGGCACCTACGTGGTACCAGTCGCCATCAGCATCGGGGTTGCGCTCGTAGCGGATGAATTTGTTGGTCTGGGTCTCAATATCGGCCGGGTTGGAACCGGAGATACGCGAGATGAACAGGTCGGGATAAAGATCGCCACCCTCCTGGTTCGCGTAACGGGTATCATCGTCGGCATTTTCATAGCCACCATGATAGGAAGGAACCTGAGCCTGATCACCCACGAGAATCACGTAGGTCAGGCCGGCGGGCTCTTCGTAGCGGGTGTCGATGGCTGCCTGGATACCGGCGGTGGTTCCGCCCACGCTGCCGGTGGAGATCAATTCAACATCCAGACCCGAAGAGCGTTTCCAGTCGACGAAAGGTTGGATGACGCTCATGAAGGCATCGTTGCAAACCACAAGCATGCGGCCGTCTACCGAAACCATGTTGTATTTGGAAACATCTTCGTAATTGTCGAAACCGAGGCTGTAGAGAGTGGCAAAAGCAGAGTCGATGCCATCCTGCATGCGGGCCTGCTTTTCGTTGATGCCGCCGGTGCCGGTGGTTTCAACTTCGAGGGTCATGCTTTCCAGAGCCATCATCACACCGCGATCGGCATCCCAGCGAACGGCATGAATTCGCAGGCTGACTCCGCGATAATCGCGCATGATGTACGGGTCGGCCAGTTGAGCTTCCTTGGCGGGGAAAATACCGCCGGAAGTATAGGCAGGACCGAAAGTATAAGGCACGGTGGCCGGATCTACGGTGCGCAGCAGGTCACCCTTGGAAGGAACCGCAGCGTTGGTGCTGATATCACGCCAGGTGCTCTCGATGACCCTCACGGCCGGAGTACCGGCGTTGGGGATGATCAGGCTGCTGGTGATGAAAGGCAGTTCGGGCGCGCCCTGATCCAGGGTGAACCAGTGCCCGGGAATACGAACCTGGGAGTAATCCGTGCCTTCGATGGCCACGGTCCGGGTGTCCACACCACTGAGGGTGATGTCCAGCCGGGTCAGGTTTTCGGACTGCTGAGTGACCTGGACGTCGGGATTAGTGATTCCCTGTCCATCAAAACTGATCCATTCAGCATTGGCAAAAGAGCTGAATCCTGCCATCAGGACCAACACCATGGTTAAAATAAGCCTCTTGCTCATTCGTATTCCTCCGGAACTGCGTGATTTGGCGACGTTTTCTTATTGAGAACATGGAATTTTACCATTTTTTACCCTGTGGAATCAATCGCCTCAAATTCAGAAAGAAAGAGCCAATCGTCACAATATTTATATTCAGGAGATTTTTTCTCTGGTGATCGCCTATAAGAATCACCTTAAAAACAACTTACAGAGGAATCATTTAAGACATACAGGTCTTGTTTTTACTGAAAAAGCAAAGATAGAATCAGGAAACCTCCACCGGGAAGTCCCTTCCGGAAAAGCTCACAAATTTGTTATACTTATGGCATTATTGAACTTATGACATCATTTCATCAGAAGCATTTTGCCCACAACAGTCTGGCCACCACTGCGCAGACGGTAGAAATAAGAACCACTGGCCATGGCCCGGCCCGCGTCATCGCGCCCCATCCAGACCGCTTCATGATGGCCCGGCTGCATCACACCATGGACCAGGCTGCTGACCCTGACTCCCCGCACATCGAACACGGCCAGATCCACACTTCCTGCATTT
>JAOZJV010000282.1:2181-5315 GCA_029935695.1 Candidatus Krumholzibacteriia bacterium
TCAGTTGGCACAGAGAATTTGATGATGGTTCGGGGATTGAATGGATTGGGGTAATTCCCCTCCAAAGCCAAAACTGTGGGCACCAGCATCTCGTCCACAGGTGAGACGGCCAGCAACTCATAGCTGAGCTGCACACACCAACTGTTCACGTGCCCCACACCGGAAGCAATTTGATCAATGACCAACAGCTGCCAGTCGCCCTCGGTGGGCTCTCCAAGCAGTGGGTCCAGGCTTTCGGCCGATTCGAAATCCTCGGGATACCAACCAACCAAACCTGTTCCTTCGTAATCCTGATTCTGATGCAGACGCAGGGCAGTGCCCGACGGGCTGATCAGATCAATTTCCAAATCTGTTTCGGCAGGATGGCTGATGTCCAGAAAAACCCGCAACCCGCTCAGTACACTGACAGCGTCCACGGTGATGGTGCACAATACGCCCCCGGGATCGTTATCCGGGATATCCACATCCGCGGTGTTGCAGAAGGAATTAGTCACCACGGGATTGAGCTTAATTTCCTGCTGAACAGTTTCACCCTCAGGTATATTCACATCTGCCAGCACAGTGCTGAAACCATCTCGCTGAGCGGTCAGTTGATAGGCACCAGCGACCAGACCATAAAAATTGAACACACCATCGGGGCCGGTGACGAAAGTACGGTGGCCCGGGTTCAAGGTCATGGTCACACCGCTGGGATCGCCTGCGCCCTGGATATAAACCTGCCCGGTGAGGATGGCGTCGCCCACTTCCTGAACCATCAGGTAAGTCACGGCATTGTGCAGAAGATCCGAGCGACCGGCCACATCCAGCGAGCTGTAATTGAAGGTGAAAAAGACGGTCTGTCCACCTTCGGGAGCAGGGTTGGGATCATAACAAATCACACCGGCCCGGGTGGTGGAATTGTCCCAGTTGCCGGGCCAGTGGGCGTCCTGGGTTGGGATCACGCTGTCGGAATCACCGTAGCCTGAATAGTGCAGGTCAATGGGTCCGGTAATGGAGTTGGGCAGGCTCATCACCGGATGGTCGGGATCGCGCACCGTCAGATTTCCAACATTGTCGGACTTCCAGGTGAGCATGTGCAGAATGTTGGATCTGAATTCAACATCAAAGCGGTTATTGAACCCCACTTCGCCGCCTTCGACGAGGAGCTTGCCCCCCGCGGCCACAAAGCTGAGCATGTCGGCTTTGAGGTCATCGGAAAAGTTTTCCGAACTGAATCCGGTCGAAACAACCACCACATCGTAGGTGAACAAATCATCGTAGGTGTAGGCGGGGCTGTCCACCAGATCAACCGTGAAATTCAGGTTGGTCAGATCGGCCACCAGATCTGCCGCGGCACGCGATGGCGGGGAGGTGTAACCATCAGCCACAACCACCCCGTTTTTATCCAGCTTCGGGTCATGATTTTCCAGCTCTTCACGGGTGGAACCAGAATTGATCACCAGGATTTTTCCATTGGTGGGCGCCATCTCAAAATTCATGATCAACGTTGGGTCAGCCAGAGAAATTGTCACCGCCTGCATTTCGTGCATGTAGGCAGTCACGATCACCCGGTAGTTGTAATATGGCAGTGCGGGGCTGGTGAAGTGTCCCTCTGCGCTGGTGTTCATCAGAGCCATCTGGTCGTTGTTGTCCAGGCGGAAAACCTGGATGGTTGCATCCAGGGGAGCGCCTCCTTCAAGAGCCGTAACCGTCCCCGAGATAACACCCACGGGAGCCAGATCCATGACCACCGGATGGTCGTTGGCCCCGTGATTCAGGGTGAAGGTTTCCACGTGATTCAGATAGCTGAATTTGCGGGCATACAGATCGTAACTTCCGGCGGGCATCTGGACTGGGGCCACAAACACACCGGTGGCATCGCTGACCAGATCGAACACAGGATCACCTGTGGGATCATCACCCGCAGGGAAACCATAAACATTCACACCATCAAGAGTTTCGCCACCGCTGGTGGTCACGGTGCCGCTCAAAGTGCCATAGGCGGGCACCACGGGAATTTCCATTTGGTGGGTGTTGTACCCTGTTTTCAGCAAGGTGGCGTAAACCATGCCCGTGCTCTGGGGCGTCACGTGCTGAACAACGGAATAGCCCGTCCCATGGGCCAGCAAATCCACTCCAGGGCCGGTCAATTTCAAATCAAAATCAGCCACATCGCTGGTGCCGGTCACCGTGCCTTCGAGGTCCGGTGCCAGAGAGCCGTTCATACCAATGACGACCACTTCGGCGGTGATGTCAGCGTTGGTCAATGACTCAGCTCCGGTGACATCCAGCTCCACCTTGAACATGTCGTATCCTGCGCCCTGCTCTACTCCCCGCACAAGCAGTGTCTCGCCAAAAAGAGGTGTCACCGTGATGGTGGCCACACCGTTTGCATCGGTGATTCCCTGCAATCCGGAAACCCCGAAACCTTCCACCGTGATGGTCACATTTTCAAGAGATGTCACGGCCGATGATTCAGCCAGACTCACCGTGATTTCCGTAGCCAGGCCCACGGGAATTGAAGCGGGCTGGATGTCCACATCCACTGGCACTTCGGCCTGCAGAGTGATGATTTGCGTCAGCAGATTGTACCCCGTCACCGTCATGGTTACTTCTCCGGGAACAGCCACGGGGTTGTCCAGCTGCACATCAACATGACCAGTGGCGTCGGTCACCCCGACACCGTGCAACTGGCCATTGCTGTACAAAGCCACCCGAGTGTTTGCCACTGCTGTATCCACGGGGAAAACCGTGGCGCCCAGGGCCAGCACATCGTCGTGCTGCATGGCCGGAACCACCGGCGTATTGGTGCGAATCATCAGGGAACAATCGCCAAAAATATTATACTGCTCCACCAGCTGGCTGTTGCCGGGGTACACATCCATCACTTTCATGATCCCGTGAAAATACAGAGAACCCAGAACATTGGCCTGGTCTGCCACCATCAGGTCCACGGCCTCGGCCTGCATAATGCAGGGCGGCACCCAGGGTGTGGTGGTCGAAGCACTGTAGGTGGCCAGGGCTCCCTGGGGCTGAGTGGGATCACCGGCGCGCATCCAGGCCTCGGCGAAACATTCATCGGTGGAAAAATCACCGTTGGAACAGCTCACATCCAGAATCCAGGGAGTCATCCAATTGTTGGTCAGGGCCTGAAC
>JAOZJV010000283.1 GCA_029935695.1 Candidatus Krumholzibacteriia bacterium
GGCCCGTGCAGTGGGGCCGGCGGTGATGAGTGGCCGTATCAGTGCGTTGGATGTGCAGGATAACGACCCGCGATTGATGTATGTGGGCGCCGGTGGCGGCGGCGTATGGCGCAGTCGCAACGGTGGCATCAGTTTCGAACCGGTTTTTGAAGACCATTGCCAGGCTATCGGCTCCATCTGCATCGACCAGGCCAGGCCCGATACGGTGTGGGTGGGCACCGGTGAAACCTGGGTGCGCAACAGCGTTTCCGTGGGTGATGGTATCTACAAATCCGTGGATGGCGGCAAAACCTGGGTCAACAAAGGCTTGGCTGATAGCGAACGCATCGGCGAAATCATTGTCCACCCGACCGAGCCGGATATCGTGTATGCGGCGGCTCTGGGCCACCTGTGGAACGCCAACGAAGAACGTGGTTTGTTCAAAACCACCGATGGTGGTGAAACCTGGGAGAAAATTCTCTATATCGACGAGAACACCGGTTGCAGCGACATCGCCATGGATCCTCAGGAACCGGATATTCTGTACGCGGCCATGTGGGAATTCCGGCGTGCTCCTGATTTTTTTAACAGTGGCGGCCCGGGAAGCGGTTTGCACAAGAGCATGGACGGCGGTAAAACCTGGAAGAAGTTGGAAAACGGTTTGCCCGAAGGAGAGTTGGGGCGAATTTCCATCGCGGTGATGCCTTCGCGCACCAGTGTTCTGTATGCTTCGGTTGAGAGTGAAGAGACCGCCTTTTACCGGTCCAATGATTTGGGCGAGAGCTGGTTCGAGACAAGCGACGAGAAGTCCATCAAGGGCCGGCCGTTCTATTTCAGCCACTTGGTGCCAGATCCCCAGGATCATGATCGCATCTACAAAATGAACACATTTATTTTGGTGAGCAACGATGGTGGCGAGCGGTTCCAGGGTGTTGGCGGCTGGGTGCATGCCGATGGTCACGCTCTGTGGATCAATCCCAACAATCCGCGGCATCTGGTGCTGGGCACTGACGGCGGCGTGTACATCAGCTATGCCCGGGGCAGTGGCTTCCGGCATGTGAGCAACTTGCCCGTGAGTCAGTTTTACCGGGTGGCTGTGGATAACCGCGAACCGTTCCGGGTTTATGGCGGCTTGCAGGATAACGGCAGCTGGTTTGCGCCTTCGCGATCTCCTTCGGGCATAGAGAATTCCGATTGGGAGAACCTGGGCGGCGGTGACGGTTTTGCCGTGCTTGTTGATGCCCTGGATGAGGATATTGTTTATTGGGAATGGCAGGGCGGTAATATTAACCGCAAGGATTTGCGCACGGGCGAAAACAAGGACATCAAACCCCTGCCCTGGAGCGGCGGACCTGATTTGCGCTTCCACTGGAACATGCCCATTGCCGGCAGTCCCACTGACGCATCGCGGCTCTATGTGGGATCTCAATTCCTGCACCGCAGTGTTGATCGTGGTGAATCGTGGGAAACCATTTCCCCGGACCTGACCACCGACGACAAGGATTTACAGAGGCAGGAAGAGTCGGGTGGTTTGACCATCGACAACACCGCAGCCGAAAATCATTGCACCATTTTCAGCATCTGCGAATCGCCCCTTAACAAGAACATCATCTGGGTGGGAACAGATGACGGCAATCTGCAGGTCACCAATGATGACGGGAAAAAGTGGCGCAAAGTCAGCGACGATATTGACGGCTTGCCTGAAGGAACCTGGGTCAGTTGTGTGGAAGCTTCATTCCACAATCCCAACGAAGCTTTTGTGACTTTCGATGGTCACCGCCGGGGCGACATGCAGTCTCATGTTTACCACACCGTGGACATGGGCCGCACCTGGACCAGCATCACTACCGATGAAGTGTATGGCCACGCCCATGTCATCAGACAGGATCCGGTCAACGCGGATTTGCTTTTCCTGGGCACCGAAAGCGGTCTGTTTATTACTTTGGACAGAGGTTTGAACTGGGCTCGTTTCGAAGAGAATTTCCCTCAGGTCAGCGTGCGTGACCTGGTGATCCAGCAACGGGAAAACTCCCTGGTGGCGGGCACCCATGGCCGGGGAATAATTATCATTGATGATATTACTCCTCTGCGCCAGTTGACCCGTGAAACTTTGAATAATGATGTGACGATTATGGATTCCCGCCCTGCCGTGTTGCGCATTCCCCGCTGGGGATCAGGTGCCCCCGGTAATACCCACTATGCGGCCGGCAATCCCCGTTCGACCGCGGTGATGACTTACTATTTGAAGAAGCGGCACATGTTCGGTGAGATGAAAATTGAAATATTTTCTCCTGAAGGCGAGTTGCTTAAGACACTGCCCGGAAGCAAGCGCAAGGGGATGAATTTTGTAACCTGGTCACCACGCCTCAAGCCACCGAAAGTGGCGCCATCTCCTACCTTGAATCCGCGGACATCTTTTGCCGGAGCCATGGGCCCCAACGCCCCTGAAGGTCGGTACAAGTATGTCATGACCAAGGGCAAAAAAACCTACGAAGGCTTTGTGGACGTAGGTTACGATGCGGCTTATCCTCACAACAAGGCCGACCGCAAAGTGCAGCAGGAAATCGTGAGCGAACTTTACGGCATGCTGTCGCACATGGCCTATGTGGCGGAAGCGGCCGCAGGAGTACGGGACGATGCCCGGGCCCGGGCCGAAGAGCTCAAGGAAAAAGATAAACTGGCCCGCCAACTGCGGAAGTTTGCCGAAGAGGTGGATGAATTCCACAGCACGCTGATGGTCACTGACGAAGTGCAGGGTATTGGCGGCCAGGAAAAATTGCGCGAAAAGGTGGTTGGTTTGTATGCGGCCATCGCCGGCTATGGCGGTTTGCCCACAAACGGTCAGCGTTCCCGGTTGGCAGATTTTCGTGCCGACATCCTGAAGGCCAACGAAGAGTTTGTGGAGCTGACGGCCAAAGAATTGGAAAAGCTCAACAAGAAGCTTTCGAAGAAAGACATGGAAGCAATCAATTTGCTGACTTTGGAAGAATATGAAAAGCAAAATGACTGATATAAAGACAGGTTATTTTGGGAAGTTCCCCCCGGGAACGTCCCTTTTGCCTTTGCTGTGGTTGTTGATCTGCCTTTCCGGTTGCGACCAGCCACCCACCGAACATGCCTTCACCTTCAAAACCATGGGCACAGTCGCATCGTGCAAACTGATGCTGCCCCAGGATTTAAAGCCTGGTGAGGTCGAGGACATCGTCCAGGGTTCTTTTTCGGATGTGAACACCGCACTGAGCACCTGGTTACCCGATTCAGAGATCAGTCGCCTCAGCCGGGCTGCTGCTGATTCGGCGGTGGCCGTATCGGAGTTGATGCGCACCTGTTTGCAGAAATCACAGCAGCTGAACACCCAAAGTGGTGGTGCTTTTGATCCCACGGCCGAGAGTTTGATGCGTCTTTGGGGATTTTATCGTCGGCAGGGAAGGCTGCCTGCCCAGGCTGCTCTGGATTCGGCATTGGCCGACCTTGGGCGCTGGCGTCTGGAAGATAATCCTGTCCGGGTCATCAAAGAAAAACAGGGCACCCGTTTTGATCTGGGCGGAATTGCCAAAGGTCTGGCCGTGGATTTGGCGGCCACTCGTTTGCGTGAAGCCGGCGTGCACCATGGCCTGATTGATTTGGGCGGGAACCTCTATTGTCTGGGTGGCGCCCAGGGCCGCGACGATTGGCGGGTGGGGATCCGCAACCCGCTCAACCGCGACGAACTCTTTGCCACGGTTACCGTCAGCGAAGCATCAGTGGCTACCAGTGGGTCGTACGAGCGTTTTGTGATGATTGATGGCCGCCGGTATGGGCATATCATGAATCCGGCTACGGGTCGTCCGGCCGAGGGATTGCTCAGCGCCACGGTGATTGCCTCAGAAGGAATTCTGGCTGATGGTTTGTCCACGACTCTGTTTGTTTTGGGGCCAGAGAAAGCCATGGTCTTTCTGAGAGAATATTACTCAGAAGTGGAGGCCGTGCTGGTGTATCCCGGGGCTGAGGGCGCAGTCGATACGGTGATGGCTACCCAGCGGTTGCGTGGACGATTCTCATTGTTGCCGGGGTATGAAAAACAATATCAGGTAATATTTGCGGACTGATTAAATCAATCATTATCCAAAACACTTCTGACCATGGCTGTGAGTTCAGTACTTACAAATGGTTTGGCAATGAAGTGCACATCTTCATCAAGAATTCCGTGGTGGGCAATCACGTTTGATGTGTATCCCGACATGAACAGAACCTTGACTTTGGGGCAGTGGGGTCGGATTGATTTTTCCAGGTCCCTGCCATTCATTTCCGGCATCACAACATCGGTCAAAAGCAGATGGATGGGTGTGCTGGATTCTTTGGCCCGGGCAATGGCCTGCAGAGGAGTTGCAGCAGACAAAATGTTGTAACCCTGCTGCTCAAGCATTCGTCTGGTAAGCTGCAGGAGTGAGGGTTCATCTTCCACCAGAAGAATCGTCTCCTGACCCTGCAATGATAAAATTGTTTTGTCTTGATCAACGATGGTCGAGGTTGAGTCCTCACTTCTGGGGAAATATATCCGGAAAGTAGTGCCCTGATTCAGTTCACTGTAAACATTGATGAAACCATTGTTTTGTTTAACGATTCCATACACTGTGGCCAAGCCCAGCCCCGTGCCCTGGCCCGGGGCTTTGGTTGTGAAGAACGGTTCAAAAATATTCTTCAGTGTTTCTTTGGCAATGCCGCAACCATCATCGCTGACCACCAACTGAACAAATTGCCCAATGCTGACTTCCGTGTGCCTGGATCGGTAAGCTTCGTCAAAGGTGACATTTTTTGTTTCGATGATGAGTTTGCCCACACCGTCAATGGCATCCTTGGCGTTCACACAAAGATTGACCAGAATCTGGTCCAGTTGTGATGGGTCAATTTTTACCGGCCACAGCTCAGCTTCAGGCGACCATTTCAGCTGAACATCTTCGCCAATGAGCCGGCGAAGCATGTTGAGCATACCAGACAGAGTATGGTTAAGGTCCAGGACCTGGGGCATGATTTCCTGTTTTCGGGCAAAAGCAAGCAGTTGATGGGTAAGATCAGCCGAGCGTTCAGTTGCAGCCTTGATTTCGTTTAAATCATTATGCAGGGAAGAAGTGGGAGGAACATCTTCGAGGGCCATGTCAGTGTATCCGAGAATTACGCCCAGCATGTTGTTGAAGTCGTGGGCTATTCCCCCGGCAAGTCGTCCAATGGATTCCATTTTTTGAACCTGGCGGTATTGATCTTCTCTTTTGATTTCTTCGGTGATATCACGTTTAACTGCTACATAGTTCACGGTCGCACCAGAGGAGTCCAGAACGGGAGAGATGGTGGC
>JAOZJV010000284.1 GCA_029935695.1 Candidatus Krumholzibacteriia bacterium
GAGTTGCTGGTGGACACGGATCTGAATGAACGTCAAAAAGAAACCGCCCTCATCGCCCAGCGCAGCGCCAAATCGCTGGTGGCTGTGGTGAACGATATTCTGGATTTTTCCAAGATCGAAGCGGGCAAGCTGGAACTGGAAAAAGTGGTTTTTGTTCTGCCCGGTCTGGTGAAGGAAGTTATCGAAACATTCCATTTCCAGGCCAGGGAAAAAGGCCTGGAACTGGTTTTGGAAATGCCCGAAGACCTGCCCGAGTTTGTGGTGGGCGATCCGGGCCGACTGCGCCAGATTCTGATCAACCTCATGGGCAATGCTTTCAAATTCACCTCCAAGGGCAGTGTTACTGTTTCTTTGAAGCAGGTGCCTGATCCAGGTAAGTTGGCGAAAATTGAATTCCTGGTGCGAGACACCGGTGTGGGCATTGAATCCCAGAAGATCGAAAACCTGTTTGATAATTTTACCCAGGCAGATTCTTCGGTCAGCAATGAATTTGGCGGCACGGGTCTGGGCCTGGCCATCAGCAAACAACTGGCCGAGAAAATGGGTGGTGGCATGACCGTCACCAGCGAGCATGGCTCGGGTTCGGCCTTTGGTTTTACAGCGCGTTTTGATCTGGCCAGTCTGGACCAGGTTGCCGAAGAATTTAAAACCGAAGAGCCCCCGAAGGAAGTGGCAATCCAGCCAGCCGAAGTTGTTTCTGAATTGCGCATTCTTCTGGTGGAAGACAACATCGTCAACCAGAAGGTGGCCCTTGGAATGCTGCGCAAACTGGGTTATCCGGCCCAGGCCGCGTCGTGTGGCAACGAAGCTTTGGATATACTTCAGGAAAGTGAATTTGATCTGGTGTTCATGGACATTCAGATGCCTGGACTCGGGGGCCTGGAAGCCACGAAAAAGATCCGCTCCGGCGAGGCCGGCCAGGAGAACCAGGAAGTTCCGATCATTGCCATGACCGCCCATGCCACCCGGCAGGACCGCAAGAACTGTCTGGCTTCAGGCATGAACGACTACATTCCCAAACCCATCAGTTCGCAGTTGATTCATGAGGCCATGCGGCGGGTGATGGCCCTGGGCGAACCCGATGAAAACCCGGTGGCGCCTCAGCCATTTTCCATGGCCAATCTCATCACGAAAATGGATGGGGATGTGGATCTGGCCGTGGAAATCGTGGGTCTGTTCATGATCGATTCAAGGGAACGGCTGCAGACTATCACCGGAGCCATCGAGAACTATGATTTCGGTTTCGTGGCTCAGGAAGCCAAGAGCATGGAGGGCGGGGCCCTGAATATCCACTCGGGAACCATCGTGGCTTTGGCCCAGGACCTGGTGCAGGCCGCCAACGCCAAGCAGCAGGAATACGCCACAACCCTGGTTGAAGAGCTGGTCCAGGAGCTGGAAGGCATCGACTGCCTGGTGTGATCTGACAAAAATGACAGAAAGCCGCCTTGTTGTGACAAAGTGACATGACAAGGCGGCTTTGTTTTTGGGCTGTTTGTGCTGTATACTGTATACGAAAAAAGCTAACATATTGTCTTTAATTATGTTGACGCCACATTCTGAGTTTTGGCATGGCTTCTGCATTCCTTACCCCGAACAAACAAACACTGACGTCTATTGATAATAAAAGGAGACATCCCATGAAAAACTGGACTGTCAATGCCCATGAAACACTTCAAGGGGCTCAGAATAAAGCATATGAAATGAAGCACGGGGAATTGACTCCCCTTCACCTTCTGTGGGCCATGTTGAATGAAACCGGCCTGGTCACCAATACATTAAGGACCTTGGAACTTGATCCAGGGCTGGTGGCACGCACGGCGGAAAATGAACTGATGAGTATGCCTCAGGTGCAGGTCAAGGATGTGCCCGCACCCAGCAGCGAGCTTCAAAAACTCATTCTCGAAGCCACCACCACCGCGGGCCAGGGAGGCCTGGTGGGGACCAGAGAGTTGCTGGTGGCCATGGCCGAAGACAACGGCAGGGCAGGATCGGTCTTGAAGACATACGACATCTCGGCATCCAAAATTAAGCAGGCCCTCCAGCAAAATGGAGGCGACGCCCGGTACACCGGACAGGATGAAAGCGACCTGGGTGCAGACGAAGAATCGGCCCTGGAAAAATACGCCACTGACTTGTGCGCGGTGGCCCGGGAAGGAAAAATCGATCCCATCATCGGACGGGATGAAGAGATCCGCAGGGTGATTCAGATCCTGAGCAGACGAACAAAAAATAACCCCGTTCTGGTGGGCGCCCCTGGTGTGGGAAAGACGGCAGTTGCTGAAGGATTGGCCCAGCGTCTGGTGGCTGGAGATGTGCCCGAAGGATTGCGTGACAAAAGGATTCTGGCGCTGGATTTGGGAGCCCTGATTGCGGGCACCAAGTACCGTGGCGAGTTTGAAGAACGACTGAAAAAAGTGATCAAAGAAGTCAGCGCTGAAGGCAGCAATGTCCTGATGTTCATCGACGAAATGCACACCCTGGTGGGAGCGGGAGCAACCGGCGGGGCCATGGATGCATCGAATATATTGAAGCCGGCTCTGGCCCGGGGAGAATTGCACTGCGTGGGCGCGACAACTCTTGATGAATACCGTCAGCATATTGAAAAAGACCCCGCCCTGGAACGGCGTTTCCAGCCGGTGCTGGTGGAAGAGCCCACCTGGGAGCAGGCCGTGGCAATTTTGCGCGGACTGAAAGAAAAGTACGAAGTTCATCATGGTGTTCAGATCACCGATGGCGCCCTGGTGGCGGCAGTGAAGCTGAGCCAGCGATACATCGCCGACCGTATGCTGCCGGACAAGGCCATCGACCTGATGGATGAAGCGGCCAGCCGGTTGCGCATGGAAATTGATTCGGTGCCCGCTGAGGTGGACGACCTGCAGCGCCGGATGAATCAGTTGGAAATGGAAAGGCTGGCCCTGGAAAAGGAGACCGACCGTTCAGCAGTGACCAGGCGCGAGACCATAGATTTCCAGATCAGTGAATTGCGGGATCAGCTGGACAAAGTCAGTGCCCGCTGGCAAATGGAAAAAGAAGCCATCGATAAAATTCGAGAGCTTCAGAAGCAACAGGACGAGTTGCTGCACGCCATGGAAACAGCCGAGCGTCAGGGCGATCTGGCCCGTGCCTCGGAGCTGAAGTACAGCGCACAAGCGACCCTGGAGGCGGAGATTTCTGCGGCCAGGGGGGAACTTGAGCGTGTGCAGGGTGTTAATCCCCTGCTCAAGGAGCATGTCCAGGAAAATGACATTGCTCAGCTGGTCGCCCAATGGACCGGCATCCCTGCCCAGAAGTTGGTCGAGGACGAGATGGCGAAACTGCGCGATTTGGAAAACAGGATTTCCGCTCGGGTGGTCGGCCAGAATGAAGCTGTGGAACAAGTGGCTCGAACCATTCGCCGGTCCCGCGCGGGACTGACGGATCGGCAGCGGCCCCTGGGCTCATTCCTCTTCCTTGGACCGACCGGGGTGGGAAAAACCGAACTGGCCAAAGCCCTGACCGAGCAGATGTTCGGCGACGAGACACACCTTGTGCGCTTGGATATGTCTGAGTACATGGAGCGGCACGCCGTCAGCCGGATGATCGGCTCACCTCCAGGTTATGTGGGCCACGAAGCGGGGGGCCAGCTCACCGAAGCGGTGCGGCGCCATCCCTACAGCGTGGTGCTGCTGGATGAGGTTGAAAAAGCCCATCCCGAGGTGATGAATGTGCTGCTGCAGGTGCTGGACGACGGCCGGCTGACAGACGGCAAGGGTCGGGTTGTGGATTTCAGCAATACGGTGTTCATTCTGACGAGCAACCTGTGTCAGGGTGAAGAGTTTGAAACCGCCGACGAAAGCACCATTCTGCAGAGCTTGGTGGGACATTTCAGACCGGAATTTCTGAACCGGCTGGACGCTTTTGTACGTTTCCACAGTCTCGGTGCCGAACTCATCGCCGGTATTGTGCGGCTGGAGCTGGCCAAGGTTGGCCGGGATCTGGCCGAACAGGAGCTGAAACTGGAAGTGACGGATGCGGCGGTGGCCAAACTGGCTGCTGATGGATTTGATCCCCAGTTCGGCGCCCGGCCGGTGAAACGGGTGATTCAACGGGAAGTTCAGGACCGGTTGGCGGATCTGATTCTCGCGGGAGAAACCCGTCCGGAAAACACCGTGGTTCTGGATGTGAATGATGATGGTTATCTGCTGAAAGTCACTGCGGCACTCGAAGCTGTCAGTTAAGAGAACAAATCGAACCCCCCACCGCTGGAGTGTGGTTGTCCTCAGCCCTCAACCAGACTCCGGTCGGGGGGTTCGTGTATTCCGAACCAACCCCTGAACAATCCTTGAATATGAAACCCATCCACGGTGTACTGGGTAGTGACTCTTTTCCCGGCCGGCCAAATTGGCGGGCCCACTACCCCGACTCCTGGAGGATTCAAAGTGAAAAAGATATTCGCTCTCGCCATCGTCTGCATGCTCATTGCCGGCGTTTCAACGGCCATGGATGCCAAAGAACTCATCGAAAAAACCATTGAAGCCACCGGTGGGATGGAAAAAATACAGGCTGTCAAGAGCATGACTGCCACTGGTAAGGCTTTGGCCCAGGGTATGGAATTTCCCTTCGTGATGAAACAGGTCCGGCCCAATTTCATGCGCCTCGATGTCACGGTCATGGGCATGGAGATGATCCAGGCCTATGATGGTGAAAAGGGTTGGGGTGTGAACCCCATGATGGGCAGCCAGGATCCTCAGCCCATGGGTGAGCTGGAAAACAAGAGCTTCAAAATGCAGGCCGACATGGATGGCCCGTTGATCAACTACGAAGAAAAAGGCTACACCGTGGAATACATTGGTGAAGCTGAGGTGGAAGGAACCCAGGTTTACCAACTGCGCCTGGACACACACATGGACATCGTCATCGACATGTTCATCGATCAGGAGTATTTCCTGACCATCAAAACCTCCTCGACGATTAACTGGGAAGAAAAAATCATCGAGTCGGACACCTACATGAGTGATTTTCAGGAAGTCGGCGACGGTCTCATCATTCCTTTCTCTGTAGAAACCCGCATGGGCGAAAATACGATCAACCAGATCGTCATGGAATCAATTGAATACAATTTGGAGATAGATGAGGCCATTTTTGTAATGCCAGCGGTAGAGCCGGCAGCCACCGAAACCAAATAAGAGGTTTGAAATGAAATCCAGCGTATGGCTGATCGGTCTTGTATTGTTGGTTGGGGGATTGGCTGGGGCAGAAGAGCCGGTTGTTGATGCCGGCATCCCTCTTGGTGCTCATGTGTTCGGGGATTTGCG
>JAOZJV010000285.1:0-2482 GCA_029935695.1 Candidatus Krumholzibacteriia bacterium
GTTATCGGCTACCAGTTTCAGTAATGTTGTTTTACCGGCGCCATTGCGACCCAGCACACACCAGCGTTCCTGGCGGCGGATCATCAGGCTGAAATCATCGTAAATGACTTTGGTGCCGTAGGCTTTGGACAGCCCTTTCAGCTCGGCCACATCATCACCCGAACGAGGCGGTGTGCGGTATTGAAACTCCACCACTTTTCGGCGCCGCGGTGGTTCCAGCATTTCAATTTTTTCCAGTTTTTTAACCCGGCTCTGCACCTGGGCCGCCTTGGCCACATGGGAGGCAAAACGCTCCACAAAGCGTCGCTCCTTGGCCAGCATGGCCTGCTGACGGGCATAGGAAGCTTCCTGGTTCGCCGCAGCAACGGCCTGCTGTTTGACGAAGTGGTCGTAGTTGCCGGTGTAGGCGATAAATTCTCCGGCATCAATATCCACAATCCGGCCCACGACCCGGTTCATGAAGTCCTTGTCGTGACAGGTCAGCAACACGGCACCGGGATACCCTTTGACGAATTTTTCCAGCCACAGAATGGATTCGATATCGAGGTGGTTGGTGGGCTCATCCATAAGCAGAACATCGGGCCGGGCCAGCAGCACCCGGGCCATGCCGATGCGCATTTTCCAACCGCCTGAAAGCTCCCCCGCGTCGCCCTTGATCTGATCCGGCTCGAACCCCAGTCCCTGCAGAACCACCTGGGCCCGGGCCTCAAGATCGTAGCCACCCATGCTTTGGTAAGCATCCAGCACTTCCCCGAACCGGTGGAGGATTTTCTCCATCTCATCGGCTCTGTCCGGATCGGCCATGGCGTTTTGCAGCTCTTCCAGTTCGTGATGCAGCTCGCCCACTTCACCACTGCCGGCGATGGCTTCGTCCAGAACCGAGCGGCCGGACATTTCACTGATATCCTGACGGAAATAACCGATGGTGGTGCGCTTGGGCACAGAGACCGTACCTTCATCCGCACTTTCTTCACCTACGATGAGCCGGAAAACAGTGGTTTTACCGGAGCCATTGGGGCCCACCAGGCCCACCTTTTCTCCTGGATTCAACTGGAAAGAAGTCTCCACAAAAATTATTTGCCGGCCATATCGTTTGGAAATGTTGGTCAGATTGATCAAAAGAAGGGACCACCTGCTGTTGGGGAATGCGACACGTTCAACAGCAAGAATATCCCAGAGGATTAAATTTGCAAATCAATACGCGATTTTCAACACAGAGAACACGCCTCACTCCAGTGAGCAAGCGTCTCTTTTAATTTCACCAGGTTGATGGGTTTGGTGAGATAATCATCCATGCCTGAAGCCAGACAGCGCTCCCTGTCACCCTCCATGGCGTTGGCCGTCAAAGCAATGATGGGAAGGCAAACACCATCGTCCTGCTTTTTCCGGATCTGACGCGTAGCCTCGAAGCCATCCATTTCCGGCATCTGGCAATCCATCAGCACCAGATCATAAGGTACGTTCTGAATGGCCGTGACCGCCTCTAATCCATTGGCCACAACATCGACATTGTAGCCCAATTTCGTCAACATCCGGAGGGCCACCTTCTGATTCACGATGTTGTCTTCGGCCATCAGGATCCGCACCTTGGCAGCATTCTCTTTCGCAGCCTCGTCAGTTTGGGTTTTGGGAGCAACCTGGTCCCCCTGCGGAGAGAGACCCAGTCCTATGCTCACGGCATCATGCAGTTGGCGAATGCGCAATGGCTTGAATAATCTGGCATCAAAGCCCGCCGGTATTTCCCCGCGCCGCTGGCCCTGCCCAATGGCCCTGGCACACAGAACCAATCCGAGTTTGGGAATATGAGATTTCTGCCTGATCAGAGTCCCTAATTGTTTGGCTGCAGAATTTCCAATGTCTTCCCCCACCAAAGCCAAATCAAATGGTATACCCTGTTGCCCCGCATCCAACAATGTTTCAACCACCTTGCCAACTACCGGAACAGCGATGACCTCTGCCCCCCAGCTGCTCAATCTGGACACCAGCAAATCCCGGTTGGCTTCCAAACCCTCAGCCACCAATACTCGCTTCCCGGTAAGATCCAAAGCAGCTGTCGTCGGCTCTATTTTTTCTGCCACAGCCAAAGGCAGCCGGAACCAGAACGAAGAACCATGGCCAACTGTACTTTCAACCTCAATATGGCCTTCCATCAGATCAACAAGTTGCTTGGAAATGGCCAGACCCAACCCGGTGCCGCCGAAACGACGGGTCATGGATGCATCCACCTGGGTGAAAGATTCGAACAGCATGGCCTTGGCTTCTTCCGGGATTCCAATCCCGGTGTCGGTGATACGGAATTCAACATCCAGGATACCATCCGACTTTTCAGCGGCCTTGACACTCGCAGTGACGGAGCCTTCGGAAGTGAATTTAACCGCGTTGCCCAGAAGGTTGACCAAAACCTGTCTGATACGGCCCGAATCGCCCACCAGACCGCAGGGGAGCCCAGGGTCAATGATCGTGATTAAATCCAGGTCCTTGT
>JAOZJV010000285.1:2492-5291 GCA_029935695.1 Candidatus Krumholzibacteriia bacterium
TCTGCCGCGCGGAAAGAAATCAGATCAGTGATATCGTCCATCATATCCTGCAGATGGAAATCCATGTATTCCAATTCCAGTTTGCCGGCTTCAATTTTCGAGAAGTCCAGAATGTCGTTAATCACTGTGAGCAAGGCATCGCCCGAAGTCCGAATCGTTTCGACGCAATCCAGTTGATCCTTGTCGAGACGAGTGTCCAGCAAAAGACTGGTCATGCCCACGATACCGTTCATGGGTGTGCGGATTTCATGACTCATGGATGCCAGGAATTCACTCTTGGCCCGGGTGGCCGCCTCGGCTTCTTCCCGTGCTTCAATCATATCTTCCATGAGGTTGATGGAAGAGACCTGCATCAGCTCCTGCTTTTTCTTCTCGGCATGATACTCGGCCTGTTCTTTGGCCGCCTCCTGCAAATCCCTGGTGAGCTGATTGTTCGCAGCCAGCAATTCTTCATAAGTCAGCCTGGGAGAATCATCGTGTTTCATGATGCTCCCTTTCTTCGTTTTTGGCCAATTCACGCCGCCATGCTTCAATTTCACCTGGAGCCTTGTATCGCAGAGGCATGTCCAGTTGATCCCGCAGGTCATTGACCTCGGTTTTCAAGGACACCATTCTTTCTTCCCGGCTGACCGCATGGTTCACCAGAATATCCTGTTGTTTTTTTGCCTGGCTGATTTGAGCCAGTTTCTCTTCCAGGGCATGCTCTGCTTTCACTTGCTTGTCCACATCAACAAAAGTTTCCAGCAGGTAGGTTTTACCCTTGAGTTCAATGGGAACCACGGTTTTGAAAATTATCATTTCTGATTGGTCTTCTCGCAGCAGAACTTTCCGGTCACCATCCACTTCCTGATGCAGGTCCAGGATGGGGCAACTATCTGTTTCCGCCGGACACATAAAGCCATGACAAATTTTATTAATCACCTGGTCTTTAGGAAGACCCAGCATTTTCAGGGCAGCCGGGTTTACATCGACGATAGTCCGCTTAGCTGGATCAATAATCACGACTCCCGCCTGCACCGAATCCAGGATGGCTTCCAACCGGGTCAACGACTCCAGGCGCTCATCCTCCGCCTCTTGCAAAGATACAATCATGGACTGGAAGTCTCTGGTAAGATGCCCGATTTCATCGGTTGATTCATCTACCACCGGATCGAAATTCTCACCAAGGGCGACATGCCGTGTGAGAGTGCTGAGTTGAACCACCCTGGCAATATTTGCCTTTATGAAATAGCCCACAAAAAGAAGTGTTGTGATGACGATCATTAACCCAACAGCAACATTCTTTTGCAGCTTTTTCTGAATGGGTCCCAATACCATCGAGCGGGAAGTTTCACTCACCACTATCAAATCTGTTTTAGCCAGAGAGCTTTCTAATATCTGAGCAGATACCAACTTTTCATCTTGCCAGATGATTCCCGGTGCAAGTGGTTGATCTCCGTTGATTCCACAATGACTGGATATTTCAGCCATCGGTGGAGCCACCAGCGCCCCATCCAAGGTGTGCAAATGGACAATCGTTTCATTCTGTAAATTCGACCAACCCGCCACCATGGTCTCAAAGATTTCAGATCCAATATCAACTCCCACCACACCCAGGAATATTCCATCATTGATGATGGGGGCAATGGCTCGCAATACCCGAGGTGAATCTTCCGGGATCATACTGACTGGAGCCCAAATAAAGCTTGAGTGAGGGCTCTGGCGAATATCCTTATACCACCCGCTTTCACCGCTGATTTCTTCATCGGCAAAAGCTCTCAAAACAGATTCATTTTGGCCTTGGCTTTCCCAATAAGGACTGAACCGGCCTTCCAAGCTGTTACCGGGCAAACCTCCATAAGCCACATCCATCATGTCGAAGGCATCGGGCTCCCATACGGAAAAAACACCGGCAAAATTATTGTCTTCTTCCAGCATGCCTTTCAAAATGAATGATGCTGATTCGCGCCCCATATCCAAAGGATTGTCCATGTCGTTGACATTTTTGAAAACCGCAGCCGCCAGGCTTGCCGAACTCAAGGTGCGATCCAACAAACTTTGCAGCTCCATGGATTCTTTCCTGGTGGTCGCCCGGGCAAGATCTTCAGCCTGTTTCAAAGCCATTTTCTGTTGCTGTGAAGCGGAAATGAACAACAAGCCAAAATTCACCAGAAGGACGGGAATCCCCACCATCAGGATCATTCGGGTTTTCAGCGAGCTGAACATCAGTTCACGCTCCGGCTGTTCATGTTTTCAATATCTCTGATACCCACAATCAATACGCCAATGGGCTCTTCACCGTCCATAACCGGCACCGAAATTTGTATTGCATTTGACTGTGTGCTTTCATCGAACTTGAGATCTCCCACATACAACCGACCAACCCCGCCTTGAAAACAGTTGGTGAATTTGCGCTCATCTCCCTGCCAGTAATCACTGGTGCGAGGGTATTCGCCAACCACGGCACCCTGGTTTCCGCAAACAAATGCTTCGGCATAGATCATGGGATTACCTTTGACCATTTTGCTTAAATATTTTCCCACCGGATTTTCCTGCAGGGATTGAGAAAGATCAAACTGGCCGCCCTGAATCCACTGTTCGTCTATGGCCTGAATATCAGCCATCGTCAAATGTCTCTCATTGTGCTGTTTCACCGCCCGGACAAGAATCGGTGTTGCCGCCATTTTTTCAACGGCCCGGATTCGGCCTTTCATAATTTTCACCATCCGGGGCGATAAGATTTCCTGCCAAACATCCGGAGGAGCCATTTGTGGATTGTCCATTAACAATTCCCGCCAATAAGAGCTGGCGATAAAATCT
>JAOZJV010000286.1:0-4113 GCA_029935695.1 Candidatus Krumholzibacteriia bacterium
AAGCCAGAGTGTTGCATCATAAAACCTACCCGGGAAATACCTGGTTTATTCGGGGAATTCGAAAATTAAAAACCCAGTCCGGGATCTTTTTAACGTCTCAAATGCTGATTAACGGAGAATATCGACGCTTTTCTTTATATATCGGCATTTTAATAGACTGCGGATGACCATATATGCTATAATGTAACTATAGCTGCCTCAATGGCGACAACCCTGAGTAAAGTCGAAGCTCGCGCACTTCTCGTATTTCCTCAGGTAGACCATGAAGCAGCTATAAATTTGATCGGTGGACAGAGTACCATCTCCGGGACTTTTTTTCAATAGGCTGGGATGAGTTTTCTGTCTTTTTATAAAAAAACGCCGGGCACCATCATGGTTGCCCGGCGTTTTCTGTATCAAATAATCTTTCCGATTACTTCTTCTTGAACAACCCGGCATCCACCTTCGGGTTGGCCTTGAATTCCTTCACCGTTCCGGTGGCAAAAGGTTCGTCGTCGTAAGTCATCCGGATGATTTTGGGCAGATTGAACCCATCGATATCCTGATACTCATCCACGAAAACCTTCTGGGTCACAGGAGCGCCGGTCATGGGGGACTGCCCGGGCGACTGCACCATTTTCACAAGGTTGGTTCCGGCGTCGATGAAGAAAATCTGGTAATCGTCACCAATGCCCGAAACATGCACGGGGTTGCACATGGTTCCATCGACTTTGGTGGGCTTCAGGGCCTGGCACTGAAGGCTGCCAAGATTGCGGAAGATGCCGATGGTATCGGTCTTCAGCTCTTCCTTGGCTTTTTCCAGGTCGGCACCTTCAATGTCGCGCACTCCCTGGGGACCACTGGCCCAGCCTTTATCACCGCTGACGGCCATTTCCTGATTTCCAAAAGGAGTTTTGGTCAGAGAATGCACCTTGTCGGGATACTGGATGGTCTTTTCGGTGGTGAACGTCAGAGCCATGCCCTGAATGTTGGCATCCAGAGAGATCACTTCGAACAGTGACTTCAGCCCGGTGAATTTCTTGACCCCACCGCTGGCTTCGGCGCTGGCGGTCATGATTTTCTGACCGGAAGCCAGGCTTTCGGGTGTGGCTTCGGGAATATCCAGAGCAGGTTCAGGGATTTCAATATCCACCATGGTCACGGCACCGAAGGTTGTGAAATCGCCGTCCCAGTCAGCATAGTTACCCACGGCCAGAATCGTCATCTGGTCGGGTTTCCACACGGCGTTGCAAGCCTCAAGAACCTGGGCCTTGGTCATGTTCTTGACCGATTCCTGATACTTTTTCAGGAAGTCGGGTGCATAACCGTAACGCTCGAACATCACCATGCGGCTGAGAATCTCACGTTTGGTGTCGTAGCTGAAGACTTCGGAGTTCAGGATGCCGTCTTTGGCGCGTTCCAACTCTTCGTCAGTCACTTCTTCGTCAAGCATCCGCTGGATCTCAACAAGGACAGCCTCGGTGGCTTTCTCGCTGGTCTCGCTCTTGGTCATGGTGAAAGCCATGAACAGACCGGGAAAGCGGAAGCCGGTGCCGGGGCTGCTGCCCACGGAATAGGCCAGGCCCTGGCGGCTGCGCACTTCGTTGAACAGGCGCGTGGCAAAGCCCCCGCCCAGAATGCGGTTGGCCACCAATACTCCGGCGTAATATTCGCTGTCGGCACGGATACCTTTGTGCCCCAGCATCACTGTGGTTTGGGTCAGGTCATCTTTATCCACGATGTTCACCGTGCGCGGGAACTCGTAAATTTCAGGATCAGCAGGAAGATCTTTGGTGGCTTTTTCCCAACCAGCGAAAGAATCTTCAATGAGCTTGATCATTTCCTTGCTCTCGAAATCGCCGATGACCACCAGATACATGCGGTCGGGATGGAACCAGTCCGCGTGGAAGGCCTGCATGTCGGCCTGGGTCACGGCAGCGATGGTCGCGTACTCGGTGTGACGGGCCATGGGATGGTCTTCACCAAAAACAACCTTCATGGCTTCGCGGCGGGCGATGCTCATGGGATCGTCGTTGCGGCGGCTGATGCCAGCTTTTTCGCCCTCTTTGGCCAGCTTGATTTTGTCTTCGGGGAAGGCGGGGTTCATCAGGATGTCGGCCAGCAGTTCCATGCCCAGGCCAGTGTCTTCCTTCATGACCGAGAGGTAGGCGCCGCCATCGGACTGCCCGATCCAGGTCTCAACCCTCATGCCGCGAGATTCCACCAGTTCATCCAGAGCATCGCCGTCGGTGGTGGCGGTGCCACCAGAGCGCATCACTGAACCGGTCATGCCGGCCAGGCCAATCTTGTCGGCAGGTTCATAAATGCTGCCCACATCGATGGTGGCGTTCAGCTGAACCAGAGGAAACTTATGGTCTTCGGCCAGATACACGATCATGCCGTTGTCCAGCTCCACCCGCTCAAAAGCAGGCATCTTGACTTCATTCAACACGGGAATATCAATTTTTTCCCACTTCTTTTTGGCCGTGGCCGGACCCGTCACTACGACGGAAGCAACCATGATCACCAGAAGGGCCAACACGACCACTCTGTTCATTTTATTCATTTTCTATTCCTTTCAAAGCCGGTCCCAATACCGGGACGGGCATGGATTTCCGGCTTAGGAATCGTCTTCTTCGGTTTCGATAATGGCCACGGTGCGGTTGGTCTTGACAAAGATTTCGCCTGCCACGCGTTTCACGTCTTCCAGAGTTACGCCTTCGATTTCTTCAACCTGGTTGAACAGGTTGCGCCAATCGCCACTGAAGGTCTGGTAGCTGGCCAACTGTCCGGCCATGCCGGCATTGCCCTGCAGACCGCGGATGAAATTGGCGCGGGTGCGTTGCTTCACTGCGGCCAGTTCTTCGGCGGTGATTCCCTCTGCGACAATCTTGTCGATTTCAGCATAGATGGCTTCTTCCATGTCGTAGCCCGTCTTGCCTTTGACCGGCATGGCGAACACCAACAGAGCCGTCTGGTATTTGCTGCCGGGATAGCCGGCGAAACTCTGAGCTGCCACGGCAATCTTCTGATCCTTGACCAGGTTCTTGTTCAGGCGGCTGGTGCGTCCCTGACCCAGAACATCGGCGATCACTTCGTACACGGGCCAATCGGGGTGCATCCCGTTTTCAATGTGATAACCGGCGGCGAACAGAGGCTGAGCAGGATCAGTCATGACGATCCGTTTTTCAACGACCTGTTTGGGTTCGAAGGTTTCAATCATGCTGGGCTTGCCGGCAGGAATATCGCCGAAGTATTTCTTGGCGTATTTCTTCACGTCGTCCAGGTAGACATCGCCCACCAAAGTGACAACCATGTTGCCGCCATGATAGTACTCTTCAAAATAGGCTTTGCAGTCGGCCCGGCTGATGTTCTGGATGTCGGACATATAGCCGATGGTCGAATGATGATAACCATTGGCCATGAACATCTGGTTCTGGAAAACTTCCAGCAACCTGCCCATGGGGTTGTTGTCGGTGCGCATGCGGCGCTCTTCGGTGACCGGTCCATCTTTTTCGGTGTAGAACTCACGCAGCACAGGGTCGGCCATGCGCCCGCCCTCGAGGTAGGCCCACAGCTCCAGACGGTTGCTCGGAAAATTATAGTGGTACACCGTCACGTCAGTGCTGGTGTAGGCGTTCAAACCGTTGCCACCGTTTTCTTCAATGATCTGACCAAATTCGTTGGTCACGACAAACTCGCGGGCGGCGTCCTTGGCGTCTTCAAAAGCCTGGTCGCGGGCGGCAAATTCGTCCTCAAGAGGTTTGATCTCGTTGATGTAGAAGTTGACCAATTCGAGCTCGTTGGCGTTCAGATCGAAGTTGTCGATTTTCTCTTCTTCGGTGCCCATGTTGTGGGCGATGATGACCTGGCCGTCCTGAACAGCGATCTCGGCGCCGGCGCCATGCATACTGCTGGCCACATCGGTAAAGAGTTCCTGACGGTCGGCAGGCAGGGCCCGGGTCATGCGATCAAGTTTGACCTGGGCCGCTTCAATGCGCGGAACAATAACCAAACGGGCATATTTGAAATCATCAAAGGCCTGGTCTTCAAGTTCCATGGCCTTGCGTTCGGCCTTCTTGTTGTTGCCGCCAATTTCATTGGTGCCTTTAAAGGCCATGTGTTCGAGAATGT
>JAOZJV010000286.1:4123-5288 GCA_029935695.1 Candidatus Krumholzibacteriia bacterium
AGGCCGGTGATGCCCCGGACCTCGTTGGCACTACCCACGTTCAGGAAAGTCCGGAACGAGAAGACGGGCACATCGTGGTTTTCCAGAACGATGAAGTGCACACCATTGTCCAGAGTGAATTCCTGGATCTGGTTTTCCAGATCGAGATAAGTCTGGGCGTTAACCCCACCAACACCAGCTACAAAAATAACCAGCGCGGCAAACAGAATCTGCAGTCGCTTATTCATCGGCATTGAAGCCTCCATGGTTTGAGCTTCGGATCTCCGAAGCATCACGTAATATCCGGGCCCGCCCCCCTTGGACAGCCGGAATTGCAAAAACAATTGGGCACCACATTAGGGCACCACCAGGGCAATCGGGAATTTTCACTTATGCAAGCTAATGCTTCCCCCTTTACTCGTCAACAGATGGGATATACGGAAACGTCATTGGATAGTTTCCGGTGGATTCAAAATTAGAATATCACCCTAATATCCCAAATTCGTAGCCGGATCTTTGGTTTTAACCTATTTTGTGATCGAAACGACTCTTGCCCGCAGCCGCGCGGGTATGCCACACAGCCACAATACCATCATCGTGCGGCCTCCGGGCTCCCTGCTCGCCTTTTTTGAGGAGGAATGGTATGCCGTGCTCACAACTTCTCGACTACCTCAAACAAAACAATGTGGAATTTGAACTGACGGAGCATCCCAGTGCCTACTCCGCTTCGGATGTGGCCTTCAAGGCCGGTGTTTCCGGACGGCTGTTTGCCAAAACAGTTCTGGTCAAACTGGACGGTCACATGGCCATGGCCGTGCTTCCGGCCGACAGCAAAATTGATTTTCAATTGCTGCGCGAACTGGCTGGGGCCGCAACCATCAGCCTGGCGGTGGAGTCCGACTTTGATGATCGTTTTCCCGAATGCGAGCTGGGAGCCATGCCACCGTTCGGGCATCTCTTCGGCATGGAAGTTTTTGTGGCCGGCAGCATGATCCGCGCTGACATGATTTCTTTCAATGCGGGAACCCACACTGAAATTCTGACTTTGCCATACTGGGAATTTGAGCGTTTGGTGGAACCGCAGATTGGGAGTTTCTCGTTCCGGCGGATGAAGGAGATGAATTCAAGAGGTTGAGTTTCCGGGAATTGGGGGAAGTGAGATCAGCCATGTTAATGGTGAGCGGTA
>JAOZJV010000287.1 GCA_029935695.1 Candidatus Krumholzibacteriia bacterium
ACAAACTCATTCTCATTTCCTGGGACGACAGTGCAGGCAGTGCTCCGGCGTCCGGTTTGTGGGATGTCACGGTAGATGGCGGTTCGGGAACGGCCCACGCCTGGAAAGTCAATTCCACCATGGTCACCGGTTTTCCTGACAGCGATCAAAGCCATTGCGTGGGTATGCCGGGAACTGCTGAAGAAGCCGTCACCGTGGCCGCCTTCAAAACCCGCAACGATTGGCCATCCATTGTGGGAACCGTGGGATTTCCGGCCGGCTCCAGCTGGGGCGACGCGGCAGTGGGCGCCAAGGCTCCTTTCTCGTCCCTGGGGCCCACCCGTGATGGTCGGCAAAAGCCGGATGTTTCAGCTCCCGGCATGGCCATTGTCTCGTGCTATTCTCAGGACAGCAATCCACCGGAGCCCAATGAAGCCCTGGTCGCCGGCGGCAAATATTTCGCAACCCAGGGAACCAGCATGGCCAGCCCGCTGACCTGCGGTGTTGTGGCCTTGATGTTTGAAAAGGATCCCAATCTGACGGCGGCTCAAATTCGTTCCATTCTGCGCGAAACTGCCGCCACTGATGGTTTCACCGGGGGTACCTGGAACAACCGTTTTGGTATGGGTAAGCTGGATGCCTTGGCCGCTTTGGCTGCCGTGTCAGGGGGCTCGGCTTCTCCTGGAGGAGACCTGAACAACGACGGCAATACCACCGTTCTGGATGTGATCTCCCTGGTCAATTACATCCTCAATCCGGGAATGTATCCTTTGTCCGCCGAAGCCCGGGTTCAGGCTGATGTTTATCCTTCTCCGGCCGGTGATGGCGTGATCAATATATCGGACCTGATCAGGATCGTAGCCTTTATTCTGAGGAACGATGATCCCGGGAAATTCCAGGCTTCCATGACGGATGTTCTGCTGGCTGTGAGTGATCCGTATTTCGAAGATGGGACCTGGTGGATTTCTGTCGATCTCCAGGGCAATGCCATGGCAGCCGGCCAACTGGCCCTGAATCTTCCTTCAGCAACCTGGCTGCCTGAGCAGATGCTTGTTGATCAGGGTGATGATGTGCATGCGGTGGCTTCGGCTGCCTCATCCCAACTTCGGGTCCTGGTTTATGATCTGGATAACGCGTTGCCCAGCGATGGCGTGACCCTCCGCATTCCTTTCACCAGCGGCAACGCTCACCCTGACAGACCTCAGCTTGCCGGTGTGTTGGTTGCCAACGCTGCGGGTGATGCCATGGAGGTTGTTGAGCAGGCTGCTGTGGAATTCCAGCCATCATTAAATATTGCACCTAATCCAGTGCGGGATGGCACCACAGTGAGTTTCCGCACAGCAGTAAACGAACCCTACACTCTTTCGGTTTTCGACTTGCGCGGGCGTCGTGTGCGGACTCTGCAGCAAGGAACCGGTCTGTCCCTTTCACGGTCCATTTCCTGGGATGGCCGCGACGGATTTGGTCGAAAACTGCCCACAGGAATTTACCTCGTGAGGCTCAATTCGCCTCGCCAAAGTGTGTGCCGTAAAATCGTCCTGGACCATTAAGAAATACCAGTTGAGAGGGAAAAATAATGACCATCGGAAAGTTTAATAAATACCTCGTCCTCATGCTGGTCATGGTGCTGGCTGTAGCAGGGTGCGGCAGTGATCCGGCCGAACCAGATACTCAGGGAGCTTCACCAACGGTGCAGATCACCGCACCGGCCAATGGCAGCACTGTTTCACAGGGAGTGACGGTGACCGTTGCAACAACCCATGCCACATCGGTCCACTTTTTCGTGGACTCGGTGGAGTTTGCTTCAGACACGTCGGCACCTTTTTCAACCATCTGGAACACCGGGCAGGTGACCAATGGTCTTCATGTGCTGCGGGTCAGGGCTGAAGGATCGGATCAGGTGGTTGATGCGGAAATTTCAGTAACGGTGAATAATGTCGCCGGTGCGGTTATTGTCACAGTCAACCCTCAGGCAGCCACCCTTGAAGTGGGTGAATCTCTGCAGTTCAGCGCCGAGGTTTCCGGCGCGGCCGGCACCCAGGTGACCTGGGCCGTGGAACAGGGCGCCAGTGGAGGAACTGTGACCCAGGCTGGCCTATACACGGCTCCGGCCTCGTTGCCTTCTCCTGCCAGCGTGACTGTCAGGGCCACCAGTGTTGATGATCCAGCGGCCAGCTCTACAGCCACGGTGACTCTGACTTCTGGCCAGCCAGCCGGTGGCGATGAGAACTGGGTGAGCCAGTTGGCCTTTGCTGCGGGCAATGAAGTGGTGGACGCAGGTTATGATCGACTCGAGCTGACAGTCCAAATGGCCTGGCTGGCTGCCGAGCTCAACGGTGGCAACCTGATTCTGCACGGGACCTTGTCTCAGGTTACTCCCGGTGGTGGCGATTACACCTATTCTGCCACCCCTGCAGACCGGCTTGTTCTGGCCAACATCGGCTATGAACCCATCGCGGTCTATTACCATGGTTTCAATGGATATTTTGATGGAGCCTGGGATGATTTTCTCAACTCCCACGCCGTTGATGTCACGGTTTCGCAAACGGGTTGGGGAGAAATTCGAATCACCAGCCAGACCAACGGTGCCAAGGATGGCACATGGAACTGGAGCAGAAATTACAACGGAACTGTTATTTATGAGGGAAAATCGACAGTTGTGGATGTCAACAATAATGGCACTCGGACTGCTGAGATTGGCTATTCCTTTTCGTCATACGAAAGAAGCAGCAGCACCACAGGGACCATTGTATCGGAAGATGTTTCAGTGAACGTCAGTGAGAGTTATTGGGCCACGCTGATGCACAACAGCAACACCGCACAACAGTCTCGTAATTTCAAAATCAGATCGGGCAGTTCTGCAACCTACGGCGGAAACACTTATCAATTCACCGGAACCAGCAATGGCATGGCCTGGGTTGAGTGGGAAACCTTCACCCAGTTGACGGGCGGAGAGCCTGACCCGAGCTATCACAATGTGGTCAGCCAGGCTGATTATTGGCAGTGCAATGGTGCATTGAACAAAAATGGTGGGCTTTGGGGACAGGTCCAGTTCAATGGGCCGGTTATTGAGGAGACCTGGGGTCCGGATCTGGTGCTGAACTATGTGGCCGGCGGCAGTGTGTTGATTCATACCTTGATTGATATGCCGTGAATTGACTTTTAACTGAACATTCAGTACCATAAAGTGTTGTGGGGGTAGCTTTTTGTGAAGTCTGAACAGGGAGATGTTTAAGATGAGGAAATTGATAATAAGCCTGGTTTTTATCGCACTGTTTGGGGGATTTGGTCAAGCTTTTGCCCAGGAAGACAACCTTCTCGGATTGTATTTCGATCCTTTTGGTGACATGGATTGCATTGAGGCTGCTTCGCTTGCTCCATTTACCTCCGTTGATCTTTATGTCATTCTGAAAAACCCAACCTTTGAAGAACTTTGGGGTTTTGAGTTTGCCATGGATATTGAGGGGCCGGCCCTGGTCACAGGGTGGGATTATCCCAATGGCTTCCCGGGGTTCAATTTCGGTGAAGGCGGGGAGTATATTGTGGGTCTGTCAAACCATATGCCCATGGAAGAAATCAACATTCTGGTGACTTTCAATATTTTTTACATGAGTACGGCTTCTGAAGAGATCTGCTTTATTCTCGGTCCCACGGAACCCAGCAGCCTGGACCCGCTTTATCCCACCTTTGCCTATTCGGGAAGCGATTTGGTTTCTGCCAGTGTGAACAACGGTATTGATGGAGCTTGCACTGCTTTGATCAGTGAGACCAGTTGTAACGTTGTGCCCACAGACACACAGACTTGGGATTCATTGAAATCCTTGTACCGCTAGGTTTATCAGGGCCCCGTCCATCCGGGGCCCTTCTCAATTCCTTGGCTTACATTTCAGCTTCTGCACAAAGACAAAGCTGGAAAACATCAAAGCCGCCACTATCAGAAAAACAGCAGTGAAACCAACGTAAGGGATCAACGCACCAGCCAGCAGGGGAAACACCGCTGTCAGGATATTTCCTGCGCCGGAAATTCCCGTATAAAGTGCCCGGTTTTCATCGGTGGAGATTTCCAGCAACACCCCGTTGGTGGCCATCTTATAACAAGCCACGAATACCCCGGCGAAGATGAAAACCAGTTGATACAACATTTGGTTGTCAGTGATCACCAGACACAGAACGGGCACCAATCCGCCAATAACCAGGCAGAATTTCAGCAAACTCTGATAGTGGATTTTTGAGGACAGGCGATAAAGAATTAACCCGGCTGCCAGCATCCCGATGGTCCGAAAGAGCAGGAAATTGCCAATCATTCCGTAATCCAAACCATAACGGGTTTTGGCCAGGAGAATGGCGAAGGGCAGGACACCCAGGCCGAGACCCAGGGTGTTGATGATCAGCAGGTAGTTGCGCAGGTTGTCATTGGATCGAATTTCTCCGGGGATACGGATCATATATCCCAGCAAACCCAGCTTTTTCTGCTGAGGCACCAAGGCTTCGCGAATTTTCCAGAAACCACCGGTGGCCACCCACAACATCAGTCCGGCGATGAGGAAAAGAACTCCGTAATTAACGGGGTAATCATAAATTTTCAGCAATTCACGCACGGCCAGGGTCGAGGCCAGGATGCCCACACTGTTGACCACTTGCTTGATGGAGAAGAAGCGTTTTCGGCTCTCAGGCAACACCGATTTTCCCAGAATATCCATGTAGCTGACATTGGCAAAGGCGCCACTGAATGAAAACAATGAGATCAACAGGAAGATGGAAACGATGATCACATCACCGGAAAGATTTGGGGATTTGAAAAACAGAACCGAGAGCAGAAGCAGTGACACCACTCGCAGATGGATGGCCAGCAGCAGGTAGACTTTTTTTCGCTGTTTGCCCGAGAGAAAGCCACCGAAGACCAATTGGGAGAGGCTGGCGCCACCGGTCATGATGGCTGTCAGGAGGCCCAGGTGAAACGAAGTTCCGCCGGCCTTGATCATCATGGAAGGGATGATGGTGTCCACATCCATGAAGCTGGTGGTCAGGGCCAGGAAAATGGCATGCCACATGAAGGCGCGAAAGTTGGAGCGCCATTGGGGTGCTGATAAAGTTTTGTTTTGGGCGTTGTGAGGTTTTGGCAAATCTGCTCCAGAATCGTTTCACCAGGTGTTCAAATCCGATGTCCTAACCAAACATAGCACCTTGCGAGGCCTACAAGATCAAAAATCCGAAATCTTTTGTTCCGAAAAAGGGACTTGGCACTCGCTGCGAATTGTCATAGAGCAATGGATTACAACAGAGACCGCGTATTAACCCGCCAA
>JAOZJV010000843.1 GCA_029935695.1 Candidatus Krumholzibacteriia bacterium
GGGGTGGGGGAGTTAGCATTTATGTTTGCAGGGGACTGCACCGTCCAGGTGCAGACTGATTACACCAACTAAATTGCCAAAGGAACGCGTGGTTGAAATGGACAACGCCAGGGTTGATGGATATCTCCAAAAATTGTCTTCAGTTCTTCCGAATTCTGAATGCCGGGAAATGGGCGTTCGGCTGAATGAAATCGAGATGTATGCCCTTTTCGGGGCTATGGGGCTGGATGCGTGTCCTGCCTATTTCCTTCCTGCAAACCATTCACCTGATCAGGCAGAACAATGGGCAGAACAGGCCTTGGATTTGGGTAAAACCGAAGGCCGCTTCCTGATGAAAGTGGTCGGCAGGGAAATTCTACATAAAACGGATATTGGTGGCGTCAAACTTTTCTCCACTGAAGGTCTGACTTCTGCTGATGTCCTGGGGAAATTGTCCCAAATGAGGGAAACACTCTGTGAAGGCGGCAATGGTGATTCAATTGAAGGATTCATGGCTGGTGCTTTTATTCCACACAAGGCCAATACACCCGGTCAGGAAGTTCTTCTCAGTCTCAAACAGGATCCTGCTTTTGGACCCTGTGTCATTTTGGGCATCGGTGGCACACTGACTGAATGGTACGGAAAAGGCTCCAGCGGTGGCAGCACCCTGATCCTGCCTGCTTTCGGACTCAATAAGGACATCGTCGTTTCAGCCATCGAATCACATCCTCTTCTTTCACTTCTTTGTTACCCTTCCCGATTGTACCCTGAAGCACCCGTTGCCATGGACAATCTCGTTTCCTGGGTGATGGCACTTGCTGAAGTTGGTTCGCATGTTGGACCCAAGGGTGCATCGGAATATTCATTCCAGGAAATTGAAATCAATCCTGCTGTTGCATACCAGGGTAAATTGGTGGCTCTGGATGGGGTAGGTTTGATCAGCCGGAGCAAATGGACTGGAGAGACACGTCCCGTAGGTAAAATTGAACCATTATTGAGCCCTCGCAGTGCCATGGTTTTGGGCGTCAGTGCCAAAGGCCCCAACCCTGGTCGCATCATCCTTGAAAACCTGAAAAATAGTGAAGGTATTGACCAAAGCCGGCTCTATGTTGTTCACCATAAAGAGAGTACCATAGCTGGAATTCCCTGTTTCCCTTCCGTGGCCGATGTTCCTGAAAAGTGCGATCTTGCCGTTATTTCAGTTCCAGCACAAGGTGCTCTTGATGCCATCACTCAATTGGTGGAATTGAACAAGGCTGAGGCCATGATCCTTATCCCCGGTGGATTTGCTGAAGCCGGTGAAGCTGATCTGGCCCAATCCATCGAGGACGTTCTTTTGGTGGGACATTCCCGTGGCGATGGTGGCCCGGTGATGGTCGGAGGCAATTGTCTGGGGATCGTCAGCCGTGATAATTACAATACGTTCTTTCTTCCTGACTACAAGCTTCCCTTTAATCCCGGACTTGGACAAAACCTGGCTTTGGTGAGTCAATCAGGGGCTTACCTGGTGACCTTCGCCAGCAACTATGACGGAGTCATTAATCCGCGCGCCAGTATCAGCTTCGGCAACCAGA
>JAOZJV010000844.1:0-375 GCA_029935695.1 Candidatus Krumholzibacteriia bacterium
GAGAGGAGCCAGGCAGTTGGTGGTGCAGGATGCGTTGGAAACGATGAGGTGCTCGGCTTTCAAGTCGTCGGTGTTCACACCGAGAACGATAGTGGCGTCGATCTCATCTTTGGCGGGAACTGTCAGCAAAACCTTCTTGGCGCCGGCTTCGATGTGCTTGCTGATGGAGGCGCGATCGCGGAAAACACCGGTGGCTTCCACAACAAAATCCACACCCAGTTCTTTCCAGGGCAGGGAAGCAGGGTCGCGCTCGGCGGTCATTTTAACATTCCATTTGTCGGTGACCAGAGTATCGCCTTCAACGACAGCTTTGCTGTTGAAGTGGCCCATGACCGTGTCATGGCGCAGCAAATAGGCCAACGCTTCGTTATCAGT
>JAOZJV010000844.1:385-1550 GCA_029935695.1 Candidatus Krumholzibacteriia bacterium
GTTGATCCCCACAACTTCCACACCAGGGCGCTCATGCAACAAACGGAACACCGTGCGTCCAATCCTACCAAAACCATTAATTGCGATCTTCATGGCTGACCTTCCTTAGTTATTTGTCTTTCAACAGATTTGGTCTGCGACTGGCGCCGCAGAGCCCTGACCACCATATTTCCGGTTGTAAAAAAATACAACCAGACTCAAGACCCGCCCCCACAAGAGGGCCGGAGGATCCACAAACATGCCAACCTACGAATACGAGTGCACCCGCTGTGGCCTCATCACCGAAGAATTTAAGCCCATGAGCGCCCCCAGACGCCAGCGTTGCCCCAAATGCCGGAGCAAAGTGGAACGGCTGATCAGCGGCGGTGCCGGCCTTCATTTTAAAGGCTCGGGCTTTTATATCAACGACTCACGTCCAAAGAAGGGACATGTTGGGGGAGAAAAAAAGGATTTATCTTCTTCGCCCAGCAGCCATAATACCAAGAAAGCTGATAAGAACAAGGGCTGACACGAAAGGATTGGGGATGTCTGCAGATAAAAATGGGGAAAAAACGGCAGAACGAGTGCCTGGGCAGGTAGAAATCCTGCTGGATAACCAACCGGTGATGATTTCACCCGGCACGACAATTCTCCAATATTTGCAACAAAAAGGCCAAATTGATCCTGGTTTGCACAACCCCGTTGTCATCATGTCCATCAACGGACGCCGGGCCAGTCTGCACGAAGCCGTGCATGGCGATGAGCGGGTGCGCCTGATCCGCCTGATGGATCTGGAAGCCAACACCACCATCCAGCGCACGGTTTTATTTGTGATGGCCGTCGCCGCCGAAGATCTTTTTCCCGATCACCGCCTGCGAGTCAATTTCAGCTACGCCGGTGGCGTGTACTGCGAATTGGTCGATGACCAGCCCCTCTGTATTCAGCAGATTCGCGACCTCGAAGAGCGCATGCATGAGCTGGTGGCCATGGACCTGCCCCTGACGCCCCAACGTTTCGGCTTGCGCGCGCTGTTGAAAATGCTCCAGCGTGATGGCAAGCATCAGCGATTCGAGTCAGCAAAATACCTTCGCCGAGATACGGTGACTCTGTTCCGGATGAGCAATTTCGAGCAGCTGTATTTTGGCCGTCAGTTGCCATCAACCGGTTTTGTGAGGGCTTTCCGCCA